>CANJOG010000171.1 GCA_947475475.1 Acetobacteraceae bacterium | reverse complement strand
GTGACGGTGGTGACGCCGCATCTGCATTACGGCCCGAATGTCGGCCCGTCGCATCGCAATGAATATCTCGCCTTCCATCCGAAATGGGGCGTCGATGTGCTGCCGACCACCAGGCTCGCCCGCATCAAGGACGGGCAGGGTCACCTCCTGCACCTCTTCGCGCAGACGATCGTTGAGCATGAATTTGACTTCATCGTCGCCGGTAGCAGCCCGTCGCCGCGCACGGAGTTGCTCGACGTGCTCTCCAAACTCGCACCGACCACCACGGCCGGCGACATGATCGCCCCGCGCGATGCGATGATGGCTTTCCGCGAAGGCGACCGCCTCGGCCGCACCGTCTAACCCGCCTTCGGGGACGCGCGGGGCAACCCCTCGCGCGTCCCCATCCGCGACTACTTCTGGCGCGGCCGGTCGATCAGAAGTCCTTGAGACACCAAGCCGGCAATCTCGTTCTCGCTCATGCCGAGAATGTCGGAGAGCACCTCGCCGGAATGTTCGCCATGGATGGGCGAGGGGCCAAGCCCGCCCGTCGAGGGCTTTCCGTTCACATGAACCGGATAGGCGACGTGCTTGACCCGGCCAAGATCGGGATGGTCCAGTTCGGCGACATAACCATTCGCGAGCGTCTGCGGATCATCTCCCACCTCATCGGCGCGGCGGACGACTTCATAGACCAGATCTCCCTGCTTCGCGAGGTCGGCATTCCATTCCAGCATGGTCCGCGTCGCAAACACCGCGTCGAGCAGCGGGATCAGCTCGCTTTTGTTCTTGTTCCGTTCAGCCGCGTTCACAAAGCGCGGATCGGTGGCGAGTTCCGGCCGGGCGATGCCATTGCACAACCCGACCCAGCCGGCTTCCGATAATGCTGAGATAAACAGCCAGCGCTTGTCCGAGGTCAGATAGGTATTGAAACACGGATCGGCGGTGCGCCCCGGCGGCATCAACTCCGCACCCTTGAATAGCGCGAATTGCAGATTCATCTGTGCCAGCCACATGGCGCCGCCAAGCAGCGAGCCTTCCACTTTCTGCGGCTGGCCGGTGCGCTCACGGGCAAACAGCGCCCCCATGATCGCCGCCCCCGTCGTCACGCCCGCCATCCGGTCGGACATGCCCATCGGCGGCAGGATCGGCTCCTTCGCACTCCCGCCACTGACCGCGGCCATCAATCCAGATCGTGCCAGGCCAACCGGATCGAGCCCCGGCCGTTTGGTATCAGGCCCGTTCGGGCCGAAGCCGGAAATCGTGCCATAGACAAGCTTCGGGTTGAATTCGAGCAGACTCTCGAAATCGATCTTCAGTTTCTTGGCCGTATCGGCGCGCATATTGTGCAGGAACACGTCGCAGGTCGCGACCAGCTTGCGCAGCACTGCCAGCCCCGCCGGATTGGCAATGTCCAGCGCCACACTCTTCTTGTTGCTGTTATAGGTCTCGAAAGCGGTCGAGCGGCCCTCGGCCAGGCTGCTATCCTGGCCGTAGATGCTCACCGCGCCACGGACCGGATCACCCTTCTTGGTATCCTCAAGCTTGATGATCTCAGCCCCAAGTTCGCCAAGCATGGCAGTGCAGGTCGGGCCCGCATGGAACAGCCCGATCTCCAGCACGCGGACCCCACTCAGGGGGCCGCTCTTCTTGCCGCTCATTCCGTTTCCTCCGAATTTTCTTATTATGCCGGGCTGAATTGCGGCAACGCCACCTTGTCGGTCACCGCTTCGAACGAGACTTTCAGCTTCATGCCGACGCGCAGATCCTCTTCCGCGACGCCGAGAATCCAGGCCGCCTGGCGCGGACCTTCATCGAGTTCGACAATGCCGACGATGATGGGAACGTCATCAACCAGAATCTTGTCGAGCGCCTGCACCACGATGGTCCAGGTGTAGAGCGTGCCAGTGCCCTTGACGGCTTTCCACTCGATATTCTGCGAGTTGCAATGCGGGCACATCGGCCGTGGCGGATGGCGGAATTCTCCGCAATCGGCGCAGGCCTGAAAGCGCAACTCGCCCTTGCTGCAATAATCGTAGAATGTGACGGTAGCCGGACGGTCGCTAGGAAGACGGCGATTTTTCAGAAGTTGCTGGGTCATTGTGCTTTTCCTTCAGCGACGCAGAATGGCGAGCGCGCCATGGGCATGTCCGCCCCAACCCGAAACCGCGCCGAATTCGGCGTCCTTCACCTGCCGCTCGCCACCATCGCCGCGCAACTGCACGACGGCTTCGACGATGTGGTTCATGCCATTCACATGCGCCTGGCTGAGCAATCCGCCATGCGTGTTCACCGGCAATTGCCCGCCCAGTTCGATGCGCCCGCCTTCCACGAAAGGTCCACCCTCGCCCTTCTTGCAGAAACCAGCTGACTCGATCTGCAACAGCGTCTGGCCGGTGAAGCAATCATAGATCTGCGCGAAATCCATATCGGACGGCGTCAGGCCGGACATCGCATAGGCGGCGGGTGCGGCGAAATCGAGACCAATCGTGAGAATATCAGGACGGTTTGGAATATCCTGCGGCGGATAGGGATGGCCGGTGGCAATGCCGGAGAGATAAACGGGCTTCTGCTTCATATCGCGCGCCCGCTCGGCGGAGCTGACAACCAGTGCCGCGGCGCCATCATTTTCCAGCGAGCAATCGAACAGGCGATAGGGCTTGGAAATCCAGCGCGCCGCCAGATAGTCCTGCATGGTCATCGGCTTGCCGCGCATCAGCGCCTTGGGATGCAGTTGGGCATGCTTGCGCATGGCGACGGCAATGGCGCCAAGCTGCTCATGCGTGGTGCCGTAGATCGACATATGGCGCTGTGCCATCCACGCATAATGCTGCGCCGGCGCGCCAACACCGAACGGCACGTAGTAATCGCGGATCGTCTCCACCGATTGCAGCCCGGTGCCCTGCTGCTCATAGAAAGCGCGCGCGCTCGGCCCGCTCGCCCATTGCACCGCAATCGGAATCAGCACGTGCTTGGCGATACCCGCGGCAATCACCATGGCGGCGACTTCGAGCGAGGCAACGCATTGCGCGCCGCCCATTTCCTGCAACGACGTGGTGAATCGCACATCGCCCAGACCAAGATTGGCGGCCAGATCGCCGGCGGCACCACCGCCCGCCGAGCCATTCGGCAGCTCGACCGCGTCGATTTCCTGCGGGTTCAGCCCGGCATCCTGGATCGCCGCCATCGATGCCTGCAAGGCGAGCTCCAGGCGCGATTTGGGCGTGCCCTTCACATATTCGGTCTCGCCGATCCCGACGATGCAGGCGCGGTCGCGTAGACTCATTGAATCAGCCACGTGTCATGTCCTTGCGGTAAAATCTATTGCAGCCCGAAAAGCTTGCGGATTTCCGCCCGCCGCGCCGGGGTTTCCGGCTTGGGCGAGGTATATCCCTTCGGCAGATCGCCAACGGCGAACACCGAATAGCTGCCAGGATCGGCATTCATCACTTTCGAACCTTCCGGGCTCATCAGCCAATTGGCAAAGAGTCGCGCTGCATTGGGGCTTTTTGCCTTGGTGGCGGCGGTCAAAGCGAGATACATCTCCGTCCCCGAGGTCGGCAGCACCATGCTGGTTTCCACCGGCGCGCCCTTGTCGATCAGCCCCTGTGCGAGAAAGCGCACGCCCGGAAAGGAAAGATCGCCTTCGCCAGCGCCAAGTGCCTGCAGCGCAGGGACGCCATCCTCGTACCAGCGGATATTCTGCTCGCGCAGTTTCACGAAGAACTGCTCGCCATACGTGTCCAGCAGAAGCGCCCAGACATCGAGGAAGGAATCAGCAGCCTTCGGATCGGCCATGACCAGCCGGCCCTTGAAGCGGGGATTGAGCACATCCTCCCACTTCTTCGGCACATCGGCGGGCTTCACCAGTTCTGTATTGTACTGCACCAGCCAGGGCGCGATCTGAACGATGGCGCCGCCATAACGCAGGAAGGCCTTCGGAAACTCGCCGCTCGTGATCTCGGGAATATTCGCCGTCTCGATCGGATCGAGCCAGCCTTTGGCCACGCCGTCACGCGTGAAGGCAACCGCGCCGCCGGCAATCAGCACCGCATCGGCCGCCGGCACGCCCGCCGCCGCCTCATTGGCATAACGCTGCGCCAAGGGCGCGCTGCCGAGCCGCAGGTACTTGGCGCGCACGCCGTATTTCGTGGTGAACGCTTCGGCAATGCGCTTGGCGACATTCTCGGTCGCCGCGGAATAGAAGACGAATTCGCCTTCCGTCTTGGCCGCCTTCAGCAGGCTGTCCACGGTCGCCGGCGCCGCAGCGCCCTGGGCATGCGCAGTGATGCTGACAAAGGCGGAGAATGTCAGAGCCGCAAGGCTGGCGGCAGTAGTGCGCAGAAACGACGAACGCCTGATCATGGAGCCTCCCCTACCAGCGTGCCAAGACAGGCGCGCTGCGCAAATTGTGTTGGCCTAGAAATACCCCAGCGCGCAGCCATCGCAAACAGGGATTACGCAACAAACCCGCCAGCTTTCCGGTATCGAAAAGTGACGTGCCCGCCTGCTACTGTAATCCAAGCAATTGGCGGATTTCCGCCCGACGCCCCGGCGTCTCAGGCTTGGGCGACACATAGTTCTTCGACAATTCGCCACGATTGTAGGGCGAGGTATTGCCCGGGTCCTGGTTGAACACCTTGTTGCCCTCAGGCGAGAGCAAGTAATGCGCAAACAGCCGCGCCGCATTCGGCGCACGCGATTTGCTCCGCGCCGAGAGTGCGGCGAACATCTCCACGCCCGATGTCGGGTCCAGCATCACCGTATCGAGTGGGGCACCCTTATCGACCATGCCCTGCACCAGATAGCGCACGCCAGGGAAGAAAATATCGCCCTCGCCAGCCGCCAGCGCCTGCACGGCGGGGACGCCATCGGCATACCAGCGAATATTCTGCGCCCGCAGCCGGGCAAAGAAACTCTCGCCAAACGCATCGGCCAAAGTCGCCCACATATCCAGGTAGGAATCCGCCGATTTCGGATCGTTGAGCAGAATCTTGCTCTTGAAACGCGGCGCCAGAATATCCTCCCAAGTCCGGGGCACATCGGCTGGCTTCACGCGATCGGTATTATAATCCACCAGCCAGGGCGAGACCTGAATAATGGCGCCGCCATAGCGGAGGAATATTTTCGGAAAAGTGCCGCTCTCGATTGCCGGAATCTGCGCCGTCTCGATCGGGTCGAGCCAGGCATTCTTCACCCCATCCTGGATGAAGGCGACCGCGCCACCAGCAATCAGCACGAAATCCGCGGCGATATTGCCCGATTGCGCCTCGGCCGAATAACGCTGCACCAATTGGC
>CANJOG010000170.1 GCA_947475475.1 Acetobacteraceae bacterium | reverse complement strand
GATGCCGCGCTGCTTCGCCACATCGGCGATGGTATAGCCGACCAGATGGCGCAGCGCCGGATTGGCTGCATAGGCGATGGTCACGCGGCTCCAGTCGCCGGCAAAGGTGCGGGGGATTTTCAGGTCCTCCCGGAATCCCTGGCGGAAGGCCGGATCGCGGAAATAGACCTTCTGCTCCTCCTTCGGCCTGTTGAACACCGGATGCCAGGTCGGGCAGGCGGCGAACAGGAAGGGCCGCTGCAAGGACACATCGCGCATCACCGGCACGGCGGAGATTTGCGGAATCGCGCCACGCGCGCGCAGCGATTCGGATTTCTTCAGACTGTCCAGCGTCGCGGTCGGCATATCGTCGCGGTCCATCAGCGCGATCCAGGAAATCGGCCGTCCGCCCGCGGTCAGCAACGTGTCCAGCAGCGCCGCTTCGGAATCCGACAGCACGCCGGTCTGTTCGGTCAACGCCAGTTCGATCGTGCCGCGTCCCACTTCGCCCAACGCCTGCGCATAGGCGACGAATTCCTCCTCGCTCGCCAGGCGGCAGGCCAGCGGTTTGCCCGCGTGGCCGACATGCTGCTTCATCAGCGTCGCCGAGAAGCCCACAGCGCCGGCCACCACTGCTTCCTTGATCAGCGCCTTGATCTGCGCTGTCTCGCCCGCCGTTGCCGCGCGCTCCATGGACTCCATGCCCATGACGAAATGCCGGAACGGGGTCAGCGGCGCCAGCATGCCGACATTCAGCGCCACGCCGCGCTTCTGCGCCGCATCCATGTATTCGGGGAAACTCTCCCAATCCCAGGTGATGCCCTGGTTGAGCGCGGAGGCTGGCACGCCCTCCACCGCGACGAGATCGTTGGTGTTGACCTCGCGCATATTCGGCCGGCAGGGCGCGACGCCAACACCGCAATTGCCGGTCACGATGGTGGTGATGCCATGCCACGATGTCGGCGTGATGCCGGTATCCCAGCAAATTTGCGCGTCATAATGCGTGTGCGGATCGACAAAGCCCGGAGCGACGATCAGGTCCGAGGCATCGATCGTGCGCTCCGCGGCGCCGCTGAGCTTGCCGATCTCGACCACCACGCCGTCGCGCACGCCGACATCGGCGCGCTGGCCTGGATTATTGTCGCCATCGATGACCAGGCCGTTCCTGATCAGCAGATCGTAGCTCATTGTGTTTCGCTCCCCGCCAGCCCCGCCGCGCCTGTTTGCGCGCGCCGGCCGGGCGTCTTGTTGTCGTTGTTGACCGAGACCGACCCTGCCAGCACGGCGCAGCACGCTCAAGAGGCAACCGGCACCAGCGTTATGCCAACGACGCAAGGCGAGCCTTCGCTTACCTCCCGGTGCGGCTGAGAAATTCGAGCTGCCAGCGCATCTCCTCCAGTGCCAACGGAAATCCGCCATCGGCGGTGGCGGACAGAATGGAGGTCGGCGGCAGCCGAGCCAGCACCGATTGCACGGAGCCGGCCACGCGCATGGAAAATCCCGCCTTCCAGACCAGGCTGACCAGCCCCTTGGTACTCCGCAACGCCGCGGCCCGCTCGACCACGGCGGGGCGCACCCGCGCACAGACCGCCAGCATCGCGGTCAGCATCCGCGTCTCCCCGCGCTGCGCCGCGCCGAGCACCATATCCTCGGTCAGCGCTCCCTCGGCGCGCAGCCGCGAGGCTTCCGCCACGGCCTCGTCCAATGTCGGGTCCGGGCCCTGCCGGGGCCGGCCCATGGCGGCACTCCGCTCCTCCAGCCTGGCGCGCAGCTGGGCCACCACGCCGGTATCCAGATCGGGCCGCCGCGTCAGCTCATCGAGCAGGTGATGGGCCACGAATTCCGCCAGTGCGCGGGCATTGCGCGGCGAGAGATGCGGGCGCTGCACCAGTTCAGGATGCCACTCGGTATGATCGGCCGCCCGGGCGATCAACGCATCCAGCGTCGATTCCCGGATCGCCGCCGAGCGATTGCCCAGCAGCAGCCGTATCGCCTCGGAATCCGCCAGGGCCACGACCGCATCGGAGACTTCGGCGGCCAGATCGGTCCGCCGCGCCACCGCGCGCACCGCCAGCGGGGCCGCGCTCTCGGCCAGCAGGGCGAGCAGATCGTCCGGCCCGAGCAGGGGCGAGAGGCGGATAACGGGATCTGCCACCGCCATATCCGTATCGCGCGCCAGTTGCAGCACCAGGCCGCGCGGGACGCCATCCATGTCCTTGACGATATCGGCCAGGGCCTGGCGCACCCGCACACATTCATCGCGCGCCAGCGAGGTCAGAGTCTGCGCGATCCGGTCGCGCAGGGCGAGATGAGCCGGGCGGGCCAGGTCGGGGATCAGTTTCGCCAGTTTCACCCCCAACAGGCCACGCACGCGCTCATCCGCATCGGCGGCGAGCACCTCATGGGTCTCCTGATACGAGCGCGGATTGGCCGCCACCGCCGCGCGCACCAGCACCGATTGGTCGTGGGCGAGGTCGAGCAATGTCTGCGGATCAGTATTCGGCGCACTGGCCAGACGCAGCCGTGCCGCCTCATTGCCTGGAACTTCACCTTGAGCAGAGGGCCGCGCCGCGAGCACGGGCCGTTCGTTCGCAAGGGCGTTCATGTCGGTTCTTCCTGCGAGGCGCGCCAATGGCCGCGGCCGGCGCGTTTGACTTCGTACATCGCGCGATCGGCACGCCTGAGGAGGCTCTCGATTTCCTCATGGGCGAACGGCTGCCGCATCGCGATGCCGATCGACATTGTCAGCGGCTGTGCCAAGCCCATCGCCACATCGGCGAAATGCGTGGGTGCCGACAGACGCAATTGCTCGGCCCGCTCGGCGGCGACGAACTGGTCGCCGCCATCGAGCCAGACGGCGAATTCATCGCCCCCGAAGCGCGCCACCAGATCAGTCGGTCGGAAGGTGTTGCGCAGCAGGGCGGTGGCGACGCGCAAGGCCTCATCGCCCGCCTCATGGCCGCGCAGATCGTTGAGCGCCTTGAAATGATCCAGATCGATGAAAACCAGCGTGCCGGGCAACTCCTCCCGGTCCAGCCGCTCCAGCCGGCGCGAGAGTTCCTCGATGAAGGCGCGCCGGTTGAGCAGGCCGGTGAGCGGATCGGTGCGCGCCTGGCGTGCCATTTCGCGCTGGATCGACTCATGCTCGAGGATCATGCGGATCAGCCCGGTGGCGGAGGAGGCGAGCAGCAAATCCTCGTCATCCCAGTCCCGCGCCTCGGGGGCACGCCAGAGCGCCAGCGCCGCGCGATCGCCAAACCGTGTGTAGCTGGGACAGACCAGCACCGGCCGCCCATCGCGCGCCCGCTCGCAGACCGGCTCGCTGCCCTCCTGCGCCAGGGCAAGCTGGCAGCTTTGCAGCACGCTCTGCCCGCCCGTGCCCTTCTCGTGCAGCAATTGCGGCATGACCTCGCCCGGCCGCACATCGACGACCGCGGCACCCTCCGCCCCCATGGCACGCAGCAGGGCATCCAGCGTCGCCGCCATCATGCGCGGTGCCAGAACCTCCTGGCGGACATGCCAGAGAATGTGATCCAGCACCTCGCCACGCCGCAGCGTCGCCGCCACCGCGCTGTCATGGCTGTCCTGGACGGTAGTGTCCTGGCCGACCCCACGCGCGCCGACGATCATGCCGGATTCATCGTGCAGCGGGGCGGCGGCAAAGGTCAGGCAGGCCAGCGACCCGTCTGCGCGCTTCAGCCAGCCGCGCCGCCGCCGCACCTCGCTGGCCGGTTTGAAGGGATTGAACCCGCTCGCCCCCCCCAGATCGGGGAGCAGATTGGACGCCGGCTCGCCGATCAGCCGCGCGGCGGTCCAGCCCATCGGCTCGTCTGGCGCGATGAAGACGAACCGACCCTCGCGATCGGTCTCGAAGGCGAAATCCGCCGCCATTTCCACCAGATCGCGCCAGCGCTGGCGGCTTTCGATCAGCGCACCGCGCAGGCGCCGCTCATGGCCACCGCTCTGGTCGGAGGCTTTGGGCTGGTCATGGACGCGGATTGGCAGGGACGCCCCCGGTTCGGACGAGGTGACGCCCTCGGCGGGGCCACCCTCGGCGGGGCCGCCCCCGGCGGGGCCGCCCCCGGCTGGGCCACCCCCGGCTGGGCCACCCGAGGCCGGGCCACGTGAATGCAGAAGCCTGTTGAAAAGTGACATTGGCGATTCGCCCTCCGGGGCCAGTCTCGCCGCTGCGGGTAAACAGGTGATTACCCCGCTCACCAATCATCACTGGGGAACGAAATCGGCTGGCGCCGGGCCGCGCGACGCCCCGAAGCTCTGCGTTGACTCTCTGCCATCGCCTGAGCATGGTCCGCCCGAATTCGCGCCTCGCTTCGGGGCCACCCGGAAAGCGCGAGAGGGATTGGCTCCACGGATGGGGCTGCACAGGGGACAGGCGGCGCAAGCAATGGATTTGACACAGCTTCAGCAGACCATCGATTCACTTTGGGACCGGCGCGACACCGTCTCGGCAGCCACCACCGGCGCCGATCGCGATGCAGTTGAGGCAGCCCTGGCCCTGCTCGATTCCGGCGCGGCCCGCGTCGCCGAGCCGACGCCGGGTGGCTGGGTGGTGCATCAATGGCTGAAGAAGTCCGTGCTGCTCTCCTTCCGCCTCTATGATTCCGCCCCGATGGAAGGCCCTGGCGGCGCGCCAGTCTTCGACAAGGTGGCGATGAAGACCACAGGCTGGGACCATTCCCGCTTCGCCGCCGCCGGCTTCCGCGCCGTGCCGGGTGCGGTCGTCCGCCGCTCCGCCTATATCGCCCCGGGCGTCGTGCTGATGCCGAGCTTCGTCAATGTCGGCGCCCATGTCGGCCGTGGCACCATGATCGACACCTGGGCGACCGTCGGCTCCTGCGCCCAGATCGGTGCGAACTGCCATATCTCCGGCGGCGCCGGCATCGGCGGCGTGCTGGAACCGCTGCAGGCCAATCCGGTCATCATCGAGGATGACTGCTTCATCGGCGCCCGCTCCGAAGTGGCCGAGGGCGTGGTGGTCGAGCGCGGCTCGGTGCTCGCCATGGGCGTCTTCCTCGGCGCCTCCACCCGCATCATCGACCGCGCCACCGGCGAGCAGTTTATCGGCCGCGTGCCCTCCTATTCGGTGGTCGTGCCCGGCAGCCTGCCTGGCAAGTCCTTGCCCGATGGCACGCCCGGCCCATCTCTGTATTGCGCCGTCATCGTCAAGCGCGTCGATGAGCGCACCCGGTCGAAGACCTCCATCAACGAATTGCTGCGCGATTGAGCCCCGACTTTTGAGCCCAGAGCCCACCACCTCGCCGTCCCTGACTGATCCTCTGGCGCTCACCGAG
>CANJOG010000169.1 GCA_947475475.1 Acetobacteraceae bacterium | reverse complement strand
ATAGGCGCGTCGCACCTCGGCGTCAGTGCGAATGGATTCAGGTGGCCCGGAGGCAATCAATCGTCCCTGTGCCAGAACGCTGATTGTCTGCGCCAGGGCAAACACGGCTTCCATATCATGTTCAACCAATAAGATGGCGCGATCCGCACCTAGCCGGGCAAGCAGGGGAACGAGAAGTGCTGTTTCCTGCGGTCCGGCTCCCGCAAATGGCTCATCCAGAACCAGGAGCCTCGGATCGGTGCCCAGAACCAGGGCCAATTCGAGCTGCCGCTTCTCGCCATAGCTCAGCGAACCGGCGCGCAAACCGGCCCTTTCCGCCAGTCCGACCTGCTCCAGCACCGCCATCGCCGCCTCGTTCAATTCACGCTCGGAAGCGGCTGGGCGGAAGAAACGGAAGGAGGAGCCGGACCGCGCCTGGACCGACAGGGCCACATTTTCCAGCACCGAGAACTCCGGCAGGATCGAAGTGATCTGGAATCCCCGTCCAATCCCCAGCCGCGCCCGCCGATAGGGTGCAAGCCCGGTGATATCCCGGCCGGCGAAGATGATGCGCCCGCTATCCGGCACCATCGTCCCACATAATTGCTTGATAAGACTTGTTTTTCCGGCACCGTTCGGGCCGATCAGCGCATGAATCCCGCGCGGCGCCACGCTCAGGTCGAGATCGTCCGTCACGCAGAGCGCGCCGAAATTCTTCCGCAGCCCGCGTGTCTCCAGTAGTGGCGCGCTCATTTCCGCACCCTCTTGATCCAAGTCGGGCAGATACCGGCCAGCCCGCCGCGGAAATACAGCACCGAGAGCACCAGCAGCGGCCCGAAGATCAGCCGCCAATGCTCAGTCAGCCGCCCCAGCCCCTCTTCCAGCAGCACCACGGCGCCTGCGCCCAGCAACGCGCCATGCAGGCTGCCCGCCCCGCCCAGGATCACCATGACCAGCAATTCGCCGGACCGCTGCCAGGTCCCGTAGGAGGGCGAGGCGAATTCCGCCCCATTGACAAGCAGCACCCCGGCCAGTCCGCAGAGCGCCGCGCCGATCGCCATGGCGGCGAGGCGATAGGCCAGGACGCGATAGCCCAGCGACTCCACCCGCTCCTCATTCTGCCGCGCGGCCCGCAGAACACGACCAAAGCGCGAGGCCGCCAGCACACGGCAGAACACATAGGCCAGCACCAGGAAGCCGAGGCAGACGTAATAATGGCCAAGTCCCTTCAGCACCGGCCGGCCGAGCAATTCCGTGCGGTCATACAAAGTGTAGCCGTCATCGCCGCCGTAAGATGAAAGCGAGCCCAGGGCGAAAAACAACATCTGCGCGAAGGCCAGGGTGATCATGATGAAATTCACCCCCCGCGTGCGCAGCGCCACCGCGCCGGTGGCGGTGGCGAAGGCAGCCGAGGCCAGCATGGCGATCGGCACCACAATCAACGCCTCGGAGATGTTGTTGGCGTCCAGGATCGCCACCGCATAGGCGCCGATGGCCAGATAGGCCGCGTGGCCAAAGCTCACCATCCCACCGAGGCCTAGCAGCACATCCAGGCTCAACGCCGCCAAGCCGAACACCATGGCGCGTGCGATCAGCAACAGCACCAGCCCGCGCTCACCGCCCAGCGGCAGCAGCGGGACAAGGGCGATGGCGGCAAAGATCAGAGCCGGGGCGGCAATCCGCCTCACGTCCGCGCGCCGGGGGAGGGGAACAGTCCCGCCGGCCTTATCGCCAGCACCAGGGCCATCAGCAGATAGATCAGCATGGAGGCCACTGCCGGCCCCAGCCGCGCCGCGCCCGAGGCACCGAGCGCCGCGCGGGCCAGATCGCTGACCAGCAACCGCCCGAGCGTATCGACCAGCCCGATCAGCAAGGCCGCGACAAACGCGCCCCTGATCGAGCCAATGCCGCCGACCACGATCACCACAAAAGCCAGGATCAGCAGATTATCGCCCATGGACGGCTCCACGGCGACCAGCGGGGCCGCCAGCACGCCGGCAAACCCGGCCAGCATGGCGCCAATGCCGAAGACAAGGGCGAAGAGCCGCCCGATATCGACTCCCAGCGCCTCCACCATCGCCGCATTGCTCGCTCCAGCGCGGATCAGCATGCCGGCGCGGGTGCGATTGACCGCCCAGGCCAGCAGCCCGGCGACGGCCAGCGAGGCCACGATCAGGAACAGGCGATAGACCGGGTACCGCAGCCCATCCATGAGCTGGAACGAGCCGTCGAGGATTTCCGGCATCTTCAATTGCAGCGGGGCAGGGCCCCAGATGGTCCGCGCCGCCTCGGTGAGCGTCAGGATCACGCCAAATGTCGCCAGCACCTGTTCAAGATGCGATCGCCGGTAGAGATGTCGGAATAGCAACCTCTCCAGCCCGAGCCCCAGCGCCCCGGCAGCCAGGCAGGCCAGCACCAGCCCGGCCCAGAAGTTCCCCGTCAGCCCGGCGAACATGACGCCGAAATAGGCGCCGATCATGTACTGCACGCCATGGGCGAGGTTGATGAAATCCATCACCCCGAAAATCAGCGTCAGCCCGGCCGCGATCAGGAACAGGAGCAGGCCCAATTGCAGCCCGTTCAGGGCCTGCACCAAAAACAACGCCATCGTCGAAGCAATCCTGTCGGGAGGCGTTTAGCTCCGGCTCATTTCATCCGGCACTCAGCCGCATACGGGTCCACATCAGCCGTGAAGACCTTCTTGCGCGCCTCGGTCTGGTATTTGCCGTCCGCCCGCTTGGCGACCTGGGTCAGGTAGTAATCCTGCACCGGGAAATGGTTCACGCCGAACTTGAAGCTGCCTTTCACCGAGGCGAAATCCGCCGTCTCCAGCGCCGCGATCAGCTTCGCCTTGTCACCCGTCCCGCCGGCCTTCTTGATTGCAGCATCGAGCAGCGTGACCGTGTCATAGGCATGCGCGGCATAGCTCGCCGGCACATAGCCGTATTTCGCCTCGAAAGCGGCAACGAATTCCTTATTGGCGGGATTGTCCAGGTTCGGCGCCCAGGCCGAGCCATTATAGAAGCCGACCGCCGCATCGCCTTCCGCCGGCAGCACCGATTCATCGACGGTGAAGGCCGAAAGGAACGGGATATTGGCCAGGCCCGCCTGGCGATACTGCTTGACCAGCGCCACCCCGATGCCGCCCGGCATGAAGGCATAGACGGCATCCGGCTTGGCCGCGGCGATCTTCGCCAACTCGGCCTGATGGTCCATCTGCGTCAGCGGCACATATTCCTCGCCGACGATCTCGCCCTTGAACTTGCTCTTCACGCCCGCCAGCGCGTCCTTGCCGGCCTGATAGTTCGGCGCCAGCAGGAAGATGCGCTTATAGCCGCTATCCTGCGCGAACTGGCCCGACACCGCATGCGGCAGGTCATTCTGGTAGGAGGTGACGAAGAAATTCTTGTTGCAGCCGCGCCCGGCCAGCGTCGAGGGGCCGGCATTGGTGCTGATCAGGATCGAGCCCGCATCGGTGGCCGGCTTGACGATGGCGGCCAGCACATTGCTGAAGATCGGGCCGACAATCACATCGCCCTTGCCGCTGCCGACCAGCGCCTGGATCCTGGTCACGGCCAGATCGGGCTTGAGTTCGTCATCGATCAGCGAGAGTTCCACCGGCACCCCGCCGAGCTTACCGCTGAGTCTGTCCAGGCCAAGCTGGAACCCGTCACGGAGTTGCACGCCGAGGCTGGCGGCCGGGCCGCTCAGCGTGGTGATGACACCCACCTTCACGCTTTGCGCCTGGGCGCTCGCCCAACCTGTCAGGGCCGTTCCGGCCAGTATGGTGGCGGCAAAGGCGGCAATCAGCTTGGTCCGCATCCCGATTTTCCCCTGTTCGCAGTGTGGTTCGCTCGGCACCCATCTAACCGCGAAGCGGTGGGCGGCATAGGGGGAAGTGGGGCAGGGTGGAGCGCTATTTGCCGGTAAAGTGCGGCTCTCGCTTCTCGTTCAGGGCAAAGATTGCCTCCTTATGGTCCGCGGTGAAGAAGCACTCGCTCTCCAGCGCGAACTGGGAGTCGATCACCCCGTCCAGCAGCCGCATCAGCAGCAGATTCACCGCCCGCTTGGTGTTGGACAGCGCAATCGGCGGCAGGGCGGCGAGCTTCTCGGCCAGGCCATAGACCCGCTCATCGAGCTCCTCGGCGGGGCAGGATTCGGAAATCAGCCCCATCTCGGCAGCTTCCTTCCCGGTCATCATATCGCCGGTGAAGAGATACCGCCGCGCCTTGCCGAAGCCCATCAGCAGCGGCCACATCGCACTGCCGCCATCGCCGGCCGCCAGCCCGATTTTTACATGCGTATCGGCGATCTTGGCGGTCTCCACCGCGATCGAGATATCGCAGAAGGCGGCGAGCGAGGAGCCAAGCCCGATTGCTGCGCCATTCACCCGCGCGATGATCGGCTTCTTCAGCCCGAGCAGCCCTTTGAGGATTTGCGAGCCTTCATGAACGCTGACCATCACCTCGCCGAGGTTGTTTTCCTCAAGCCGCTTGACGATGCCCTTGAGATTGCCGCCGGCGGAAAATCCCTTCTCGGCGCCGGTGAGCACCACGACCGAGGTGTCCGGATCGTTGTTGATATCGAAGAAGATGCGCGAGAGTTCGTTATGCATCTGCGGCGTCATCGGATTGAGCGGCGGATTATGCATGGTGACGACCAGGATACGGCCGCGCCGCTCGATCTTCAGCGCCGTGTATTTTTCGTACATTGGGATGGAGTTTCCTCAGCCGGTTACCTGTCGCGGCGGCGATCATCGTGATTCGCCGGTGCAAAGCAAGATGGGCGTGGAATCGGCTTCCCCGGACACGCAAAGCCGAAACCGGATGGAAGTGCGCCGCCTTCGCCGCTACCCTAGCCGCGGTTCACACGTTGGGAGGTTTCCGATGGCAGGCATTGCACTCATCACCGGCGGCGGCAGCGGCATCGGCAAGGCGGCCGCCCAATCGCTGGCCGGCGCCGGCTGGACCATGGTGATCACCGGCCGCCGGCTGGACGTTCTGCAAGCAGCCGCTGCCGGGATTGCCGCCAAAGGCGGCAACGCCCACGCCATCGCCACCGATGTTACGGACGAAGCCCAGGTCGATGCCCTGTTTGCCCGTATCAAGTCCGATTTCGGCCGCCTCGATCTGCTGTTCAACAATGCCGGCGGCAGTTCCACCCCCACGCCGATCGAGGATGTCAGCCTTGCCGCCTGGAAGGGTGTGATCGACCTCAACCTGACCGGCAGCTTCCTCTGCCTACGCGCCGCCTTCCGCCTGATGAAGGCGCAGGACCCCAAGGGCGGCCGCATCATCAATAACGGCTCGATCT
>CANJOG010000168.1 GCA_947475475.1 Acetobacteraceae bacterium | reverse complement strand
CGGCAAGGCAAGTGGGGCAATGACCGTGGCGATGGAGAGCTTGGCCATCACCGCCAGAAACAGCACCGCAAAGGCCGAGGAAGCGAGCACCAGACGGCCGCGCATCTTGTCCAGCCGCTCACGGCGCTTCAGGTCCGGCGCGGTGATGCGCACATGCTCCATGCGCGGCACAGCATCGTCACGCGGGGCGCCACGGCGCACGCCAATCTCGGTACCGGCGGCGCGGGCGCGCAGATGCGGCGGGGCGGAGGCTGGCTCAGGGGCGCGCGGGATTTCCTCGCTCATCGTCTCAGCGCCAGCTTGCGGCGGAGGCGGCCGATACCGGCACGGGCGGGGCGAGGTTCATGCTGCGCGCGGCGCCTAGCGCGGAGGCGACCGCCGGGATCGACGTATCGACCGGCCCGCCGCGCGCGATCCGCGCAATGGCTTCGGCGGGGGTGGACGGCGGCGGCGGCACATAGGCGACCGGCTGGCGATAGGCCGGCTGATAGGTGCCGGCCTGTGCATATCCCGGCTGCGGATAGGCGCTTTGCGGATAGCTGGGCGTTTGTGCCGCTGGGCGCTGAGCCGGTGGTGGAGCGGCGGCGGCCAGGGTGGGCGCGGGGCGCTGCGGCGGGGTGAGCGGCACCGGCGCCGGCATCGGCCTGGCGGCGGCCAGCGCGGTCTGGGTCTCGCGTGCCGGCTGGGCCATCGGCGGCTGCGGGATCGGGTTCTGGGCGGCAACCGCCGGGGCGGTCGGAGCTTGACCAGACTGGGCTGGTTGCGACTTGGCGGTGGCGGTCTGCTGGGCCGGAACGGCGGGTGCCGCGGGGATGGCGGGCTTGGCCGGAAGTGACGCCACGGTCACGGGCGCAGGAATGGTCATGGGCGCAGATAGGGCCGGGCGTGAGGCAGCGGCCGCAGCGGCGAGCGCGGGCGAGGCCTGGGCCGCCATGGCAGGCGCGGGCGCCGGTTTGGCGGCAAGCGGCAGGTCTTCCGGCCCGCCTTCGTCCTCGTCAGTACCGGCGCTGGTCTGCGGACGGATGGTGACAGGCGGCAGGCGCTTCTCCAGGTCGGAGAATTGCACATACTGGTCAGGGCGCAGCGGCTTGATGGTGAGATGCTGGTCGGCCAGGCCCTGCAGGCGCTCAGGATCGTTCAACAGCGCCCATTCAGTGCGCAGCATGCCGACGCGCTCGCGCGCCGCCTTAGTCGCCTTCACCGTGCGGCCGATATCGCGCTCCAGCATCTGGGCATTATGCTTGGCCTGGTAAAGATAAAGTCCGGCGCCGCCAGCCAGCAGCATCGCGAGGACCGTGAAGGGCCGGATCATGCCGCGACCTCCAGCCTTTCCATGGCGCGCAGCCGCGCCGAACGCGAGCGCGGATTGGCGGCGATCTCGGCATCGCCCGGCTTGACCGCATTGCCGGTCAGCAGGCGGAATTGCGGTGCCTGCTGGTCCATCATGCCGCGCGGATCGTGGCGCGAATGGCCCTGGCCGCGCCCGGTGGCCTGGGCCATGAAGCGCTTGACCAGCCGGTCTTCCAGCGAATGGAAGGCGACCACGACGAGGCGGCCTTGCGGGCGCAGCAGGCTGGCGGCGGCATCCAACGCGCGTTCGATTTCGCCGAGTTCGTCATTCACCCGGATGCGCAGCGCCTGAAAGCTGCGCGTGGCCGGATCGATGCCGGATTTGTCGGTGCGCACGACGGAACGGATGATGCTGGCGAGATGGCCGGTGGTGGCGATGCGGTTTAACGCACGCGCCTCGACGATGGCCTTGGCGATCCGGCGCGAATGCCGCTCCTCGCCGAATTGCCAGATGATATCAGCGAGTTCGGCCTCCGGCAGGCGGTTGACGAGATCGGCGGCACTCTCGCCGGCGCTGCTCATGCGCATGTCGAGCGGGCCATCGAAGCGGAAGGAAAATCCGCGCATCGGATCGTCGATCTGGTAGGAGGAGACGCCGAGATCGAGCACCACGCCGTCCAGCGCGGCGATGCCGTGTTCGGCAAGCAGGCTGACCATGTCACCAAAGTCGCCATGCAGCATGTGCAGCCGGCCGGCGAAACGCTGGGCCAGCTCGGCGCCGCGCGCAATGGCGGCGGGGTCACGGTCGATCGCCCAGAGTGTGCACTGCGCGGCTTGCAGGATGCGCGTGGCATAGCCGCCGCCGCCGAACGTGCCGTCCAGATAGACGCCGCCATCGCGCGGGGCGAGATAGTCGCTGATTTCTTCCAGAAGAACGGGAATATGGCTCATGACCGGCCGGCCCCGCTTGTGGTCGAGCCGGGGGCGCCCGAGCCCGGCAGGGTAAATCCGCGCGAGCGTGCGGCTTCGCGGGCGGCGGCGACGCGCTGGGCGGCGGCGGCGGGCTCCCAGATCTGGAAATAGCGGCCCAGCCCCATGAAGACCACGCGGCTGGAAATACCCGCATGCTGGATCAGCGGATTGGCCAAAATCACGCGGCCATCCCCATCTGGCTCGACCGCATAGGCATCGGCGTAGAGCGAGGCGGCAAGATCGTCATGCGCATCGCTGAACACATCGAGCGCGTCGAGCGGGGCGGCGAGCGTCTGGAAGGTGGATGCAGGCCAGGCCTCGATGCAGGCAAAGCGGTGCGACGGGCGCAGGATCACGCTGCCAGTGCCGGCTTCACCGAGCCCGCGCAAAGCCGTGCGATATGACGACGGGAATGAAACCCGCCCTTTCGCATCAAGCTTATTTTCATGCGTGCCGAGGAATTGGCTCATCTGAACCGACCGCCCCTCCCCGCCTCGCTGCCGCCGATTGCCGCATCCCGCGTCACGCCGTGTGGAAAGAAATCACCTGCCGGATTGCGCCGGTTGGATCACTTCCTGGGCCGCCCCCGCGGTCCCGCCACGTCATGGGATAAGTCGGGATACCATGGGTGGTTATGGGCGGCAAGCGGAATCACATGGGCCGAGTCTGGGCTCTTGGAAAATTACTAAGACTTTTCAATGGCTTGATGTGTTGTCTTCCGGGGGGATTGAATCGGGTCGCCGCCTAGATTTTGTTCCTTGTCTGTTCTTATGAATCAGGCTCGGGATGAAATCGCGGCGCGATATGCGTGGGCCGCCTGACCCCGGGCAGTTGGGGCTTAAGGCGAGAGTAGGGTGGAAAGCTGTTGAAATGGAATATTTTTTCTCGTCGCACCGGTCGGGCCGGGGGTGAGAAAATGCCAGACGGTCTGTAAGCCGGGTTCTGTCCGCCCCAGGCCTTGCAGCCCAAGGCGAGACGGCCATTCCTCTGGGACGTGCCTCGCAGCACGCCTCGCGCGACCAACCCGGGCGGCGGAGCGGGAAGCCCCTGGCAGCGCCTTTCGGCCTGCCTGCCGCCCCTATTCGGTCTTGCTCCCGGTGGGGTTTGCCCTGCCGCCCCTGTTACCAGGGGCGCGGTGCGCTCTTACCGCACCGTTTCACCCTTGCCGGCATCCATGGTTGCCCATGCTGCGTGGTGACCCACGCTGATGCAGGCGGTTTGTTTTCTGTGGCACTTTCCCTGGGGTCGCCCCCGCCGGCCGTTAGCCGGCACCGTATTCCCGTGGAGCCCGGACTTTCCTCCAACCCATCGCGAGATGGATCAGCGGCCGTCCGACCGTCTGGCCGGGGTCACATGCGCGCTGCCGGGCCTTGGGTCAACCGTCGAGGCGTCAACCAGTGGGGCGTCGACCAGCGGGGCGTCAACCATCAGGGGGCCATCCTTGGGCAGTTTCACCCTCGGAGCCGATGCGATAGGGTCCCCGTCATAAAACGCGTTCACACAACAAGGAGGAAGCACATGGCCCGCCTCTACCCCGTCGAGCCGGAAGATTTCGCGCCGGACCTGCAAGCAACCCTCGGCGCCGCCACCATGGCCAATCGCGGCGCGCTCGGCCTGCTGCGCGTGTTGGCGCAGCGCCCGGACCTGACGATGGAATTCCTCGGCTTCCGCGCCGGGCTGACGCGGGCGACCACGCTGAGCCAGCGCATGCTCGAACTGGTCCGTCTGCGCATCGCCTTCCATAATCAGTGCCGCTCCTGCATGGCGGTGCGTTCAGGTGCCGCGGCGGCCGAAGGCGTCGATGAGGCGCTGGTCTGTTCGCTGGAACGCCCGCAGGACGCGCCGGATTTGAGCGAGGCGGAGCGGGCCGCCATCGCCTATGCCGATCTGATGGCGACCGATCACCTGGCCGCCGGCGAGGCGATATTCGACCGGCTGCGCACCCATTTCTCCGAGCCGGAGATTGTCGAACTCGGCGTGCATATCGCGATCTTTGTCGGTTTTGGCCGGCTATCCGCCACCTGGGACATCGTCGATGACCTGCCGTCGCGCTACCATGCGCGCGATGCGGCGGTCACACCCTGGGGCAGCGAGGGTGAAGCGGCTGACGGCGTGCTGGCGGGGCATCGCTGAGAGGCGTTGCGCCCAGGCGCGGCGTCAGCCGGGCAGCGCGGCCTTGCGGCGATTGCGGGCCAAGGCGAGACCACCCAGACCGATGCCGAGAAGGGTGAGCGCCGCCGGCGCCGGGACGGTCTGTTCAGTCTGTAGACGGGCAATATTGAAATTGTCCAGATTAACGCCATCGCCGGTGGCGGAGTAGCCGTCGCTCAGCGTGACCGAGCCGATTTCATTCACGGTCGAGGCGAAGCCGAGAAAGACCTGGTAGACCTCATTCTGGAAATTCAGCCCGGTCAGCGTCAGGCTGGAGAGTTCCGTGCCAGTGCCACCTTGGCCGGACCAGGCCTTCATGACCACAGGATCGGTCCCGCTCGGGTCGAACTTGTCGCCCATGAACAGGCCAAAGCCGGAGACCGGGGAGGTGAAATTCACTGTCAGATCAACCTGGTCGCCGTAGAGCAGAACCCGGCTGAAGGGCATCATGCCCTCGCCAACCGAACAGGGACAGGTCGCGGTGCCAGTAAAACCCGCAGTGTAATCGGCGACGCCGACGAAGATCGAGGAACTGGCACTCATCGTCACGCCAAATCCGGCGTAGAAATTTCCGATCAGCGCCCCGGTCGGATGGGTATTAAAGGCGACGGCTCCATCGACCGTAGCCCCGGTGCCGGACACGTAGGTGGCCCAGTCGCCCGAGTTGCCGCCGTAATTATTCACGAAGCTGACAGGCGCTGCCTGCCCGACGGACGGAACTGCCAGCGCGAGGCTGACGCACAGGGCAAGACGCTTCATCTTGTCGATGTCCAGATGGCGATTGAATTTACGAAATATGAACGGCTCGACCCAGGCGCGCAACCCATCCGCCTCCTCTGGCTGCCCCCCCCTTGTTGATCTCTCCGCCTGACCCCTCTGGGT
>CANJOG010000167.1 GCA_947475475.1 Acetobacteraceae bacterium | reverse complement strand
CACGCAGTAATGGTGCATCGAGGAAATCGAACGCCTTTTCCGTCACCATGGCCGATACCTCGGCGCCGAATCCGAGGAACTGATGTGCTTCGTGGACGATCACCAGCCGGTTGGTTCGCTTTACCGATTCCAAAATTGTCTCCTCGTCGAGTGGACGGATCGTGCGAGGATCGATGATCTCAACGCTGATCCCCTCGCGCTCAAGAACGCGGGCTGCCGCGACGGCGCGTGAGACCATCAGTTGTGTCGCCACGATTGTCACATCACGACCCGGACGGACGATGGAGGCCTTGCCGATCGGAATAGCATAGGGCTGCTCGGGAACCGGGCCGCTCTGGCCGAGATACAGCATCTTGTGTTCGAGGAAGATCACGGGATTATCGTCACGAATGGCGGCGATGAGCAGTCCCTTGGCGTCGTAGGCGGTAGAGGGTGCGATCACGACCAGGCCGGGGATATGGGCGTACCAAGCCTCCAAACTCTGGCTGTGCTGTGCTGCCAGCCGTATTCCGCCGCCCTGCGGGCCACGGAATACTATCGGCACTGTTGGGCCGCCGCCCAGCATGAAGCGGAATTTGGCGGCTTGGTTGCAGATCATATCCACCATCTGCGTGGCGAAATCGACGAACTGCATTTCGATGATTGGCCGCATGCCCGATATTGCAGCGCCCACGCCCGCACCGCTGAACGCCGCTTCGGAAATCGGCGTGTCGCGCACCCGCGCATCGCCAAATTTCTGATACAGGCCCTTGGTGATCTGAAAGATGCCGCCGGTTTCGCCGACATCCTCGCCCATGATGAAGACCGAGGAATCACGCGCCATTTCCTGGTCCATCGCCTCGGTCAGCGCCTCGGCATAGCTGAGTGTGCGGCTCGATTGCGGACCCGGCTCGACATCGGCCGTATGTGGCACGTTGACCGCGGCCATCATGTCTTCGTAGCTCGGCTCGGGGCTTGCTTCGGCGAAGGCGACGGCCTCGGCTAATTCCTCATCGATTGACGCGTCCACCGCCGCGAAACGCGCGGCCAGAGGGGTGCCGTCGGCAATCTTCCTGAAACGGTCAAGCGGATCGCGCGCATGCCACTCGTCCATGGATGCCGCACTGCGCGGATCGGGCACGCTGACGCGCAGGCTGTGCTGGGTATGGCGCCAGGTCATCGCCTCGATCAGGCTCGGCCCGCCTCCGGCGCGCGCTCGGGCGACTGCCTCCCGGGCCGCTTGGTAGACGGCAACGCCATCATTGCCATCGACCGTCACGCCCGGAATGCCATAGGCCTTGGCGCGACCGGAAATTGGCCCTCCGGCCGTCGTGCGTTCGATCGCCGTGTTCAGCGCCCAGGAATTATTCTCGCAGATAAACAGCAGCGGCAGATTCCAGACCGCGGCGAGATTCATCGTCTCGTGAAAGACGCCCTGATTGGCGGCACCGTCGCCAAAAAACGCCACCGCAACACCATCACCACCGCGCAGCTTGATTGCCAGGGCCGCACCGGCACAGAGCGGCATGGCCGCGCCGACAATGCCGTTGGCGCCCATGATATTGAGACCCATATCCGCGACATGCAGCGAGCCACCGAAGCCGCTGCAATATCCCGTCTTGCGTCCCATGAGCTCGGCCATCATACGCGCGGTGGATGCACCCTTGGCAATGCAATGGCCGTGGCCGCGATGGTAAGAGCCGACATAATCCTCAGCGCGAAGCAACGGTGCGATACCCGCGGCGATCGCTTCTTCCCCGGCATAGGAATGCGCGGTACCCTTGATGGTGCCGGCCTTGTACAGCTCCAGCACCTTCTCTTCGAAGGCGCGGATCCGGCGCATCACCGTGTAGATGTCTTCGACCGTTTCCGCCGGCACTGAATTATCGGTGCGTGCGATCGCCCGCTTTTGCGCCATCGATCTTTTCCTTCAAGTCCGGAAACACGATGCGGAGGCGAGCTGGCCCGCCTCCGCATCTGCGGTCACACCTTCAAACGCCATGCCTGCCAAAGTGACGAGCGGGGCGGCGCTCCTCACTCCGCCGGAACAGGTACGGCCTTGGCGTTTTTGCCGTCAATTCCGGCGGTAAAGCGGAATCCGACAGCTTCCGTATGCTTGCGTACTGCGCCGCCGAATTGGTCTTCGATATCCTTGCCGACTTCCGGGGCGTAGTTCAGATCGTCCATGTCATGCGTGCCGCCGGAGATCAGAACGAGCAGATAGGCCTTCTCCGTGCCAGCATTTTCGAAGCGGCGGCTGACGCCAGCAGGGACCGCGAAAAGATCGAAGGGTTCAAGAATAGTCTCGAACTCACCCTGATCGCCCCATTGCAGCTTCCACTTTCCGGTCAATGCCATGAAGGTTTCGACCGTCTTGTAGTGCATATGCAGGGGAGGGCCATCGCCCGGCTCGCATTCAGCGATGATGTTGACATAGTCGGGGCACTTCACCTTCGCCTCTCCCCAGACGCCGTTATCGTCCTCGGGGCAGGAGACGGCGAAAGCCGGCGCCGCGAGCATCTTGTAGACGTCGCGTGGGATCGGGCCTTCTTTCTTCTTCTCGCCCGCACCCATGAATTTGCGGTCCTTGAAGCGCCAGATGCATTTCTCCTCGATTTCCTCGGGAGTGAACTGGCGGCCCTTCATGATCTCAGACATTGCGATCCTCCGATTTGGCGCATTCTTGCCCGGCAATCCCGCCGGGTCGATGCGGACGGTGTGACAGGCGGGTCAGGCACGTCAAGGCCGGCATGGCGCCGCTTTATCAACTTTTCCCGGCTGGCGTCTTCTCGGCTTCCATTACCTCGAAAATCGCCGCGACCTCGTCATCCTGCTTGCCGAGATCGATCATTTTCTTGAACCAGTCATAAGTCGTGCCGAGTAGCGGTCCCGGCAGGCCAAGCCCTTCGCTCATCTCCTTGATGAATTGCAGATCCTTCCACAGGATATGCGCCGGGCCAGGCGCGGGGCGGAATTTGCGCTGTGCGACCATCGGGGCGCGGAAATCAAACACGCGCGAGCCGCCGGCCGAGGGGCCGATGACCTTGATCATCATCTCCGGATCGAGACCGGCATTCATACCGAGCAGGAACGCCTCGGCCACCGCCATGCTGTTCACGCCGACAAGGAAATTCGTCACCAGCTTGATCGCCATGCCGCAACCGAAGTCGCCGACATAGAAATTCTTCGGCGAAAACGAGTCGAATATGTCCTGGCATTTATCGACCAATGCCTTGTCGCCACTGCAAAACAGCACGCATTGCCGGTTGACTGTCATCGAGGGCGTGCCGCTGATCGGGCAGTCGAGCATGACCGCACCTTTGGCTGCCAGCTTCTCGGCCAACGGGCGCTTGAGCGAAACCGCAAAGGTTCCCATCTCGACAACGATCAAGCCAGGACCTGCACCTTCGATCAGCCCATCGTTGCCTTCGAAAGCTTCCTGCATCGATTCTTCATGTGGCAGGCAGGAGATCACGATATCGCAGTGCCGCGCCAGCTCGGCCGCGCTTGCCACCAATGAGCCGCCCACAGCGGCAAAGTCACGCGTGCTCGGCCGCTCGACCGCGACGACTTTGTAGCCGTCCTTCAGCAAATTCTCGCCAACGGCGCGGCCCATTCGCCCCAGGCCGAGTATTCCGATTTTCTGGGTCTTCACCCGATTTCTCCTCCCGTCTTCATACCGCGCACGCCACACACCGGCACCCTCGATGCATGTACGTTCGTACGGTGTTCTCGGCACCGTGGACGCAGCTTGACATACATTCTACGCCCCTGCGAAGCTTTGACCATAAGCGCGGCTATCCGCAAGGTGATCGCGTGGAACGAAAAAGCCGAAAATATTCGAACAGTTGTTCGAACCGAGTCGGACGACAAACCCGGCGAAGGTAAAAAAGGGGGGATACCTATGACCCAAGGGTCAAAAATTTTTGCCGCTGCCCTGATGTTGGCCAGCACAGCCTGGACGACGAACCAGGCGGTGGCACAGTCGGCAACCGGAGAACCGATCAAGGTTGGCGCAGTGCTCTCCATCACCGGCCCGGCGGCCGGATTGGGCGTGCCAACGCGCAACGGAATCCTGCTTGCCGAAAAGGTGGTGAATGCCCAGGGCGGGGTGCGCGGCCGTCCGATTAAGATTGTTCTCGAAGATGACGGCAGCAATCCGGATAGCGCCCGCGCCAAGGCGAGCGCGCTGGTCAATGATCAGAAGGTGGTTGGCCTGCTCGGCCCATCCCAGGTGGCGCAGATCGTCGCCGTCGGCTCGGTCACGGCGCCCATCAAGCTTCCTCAGCTCATTCCCGCAGGCATCACCGCTCCGGTCGAATTCGAGCGCACCTGCAGCTTCCACGTCCTCCCGCCGACCGCGCTCAACGCCCGTGCCATGATGGAATATGTCAGCAAGGGCCTGAAGGTGAAAAAGGTCGGCGTGCTGCACGATTCCGGTTATGGCAATGCCGTGATGGGCGTGCTGCGCCAACTATCCCCCGAATATCCGAACATCGAGTTCGTTTCCGTGGAGAAGTTCGAACTCGGCGCCACCGACGTGACGACCCAGGCGGCGAAGGTGAAGGCTTCCAATCCGGACGTGCTCATGGTGGTGGCGACCTCTGCCACGCCGTTCCGCGCGGTCAAGCAACTCCGGATCACCACCCCGGTAGTCGCCGCGATCGGTTCCTCCTCCTATGAATACGTCAAGGCGATGGGCGATGCGGCGGATGACATCGTTATCCCGGAATTCGTCGTCGGGGAGGACCCGCTGCCGAGCCAGAAGGACTTCATCGACGCCTACAAGAAGGAATACAACGCGACCCCGAAGAATTTCGAGGCCGCTGGCTGGGATATGGTGCAGATCATGACTGCGGCGTTGCGCGCCAATCCGGCCGATGCCAAGCCGGGCGATATCTGCGAGTGGATGCGTCGTCCGCATCCGGGCGTGGTTGCCAATTTCGATTTCCGTGACCGCGACCTCACCGGCATCAAGCTCTCCAACTTCATTTATTCGAAGCTGGTGAAGGGCAAGTACACCCGCATCGGCTTTAACGCCGGCAGCTAGGAAAGACGATCCGCGCGCAATTCACTCGACGCCGTCAATGTCGATCAGTCTTCTGCTCCAGGCCATATTCTCCGGCCTGACCAACGGTTTCATCTATGCCCTGGTCGGGATGGGTGTGGCCGTGACGTTTAAAGGTAGCCGGGTCGTCAACGCGGCACAGGGCGAGTTCTCCGTCCTGGCCGCGTTGGTTGCCGTCTTTGCCATGAAGGCGTTTGATTTCTCCTATCCGGTGGCGTTTATCGCCGGAATCGCAGCTGGCATGGCGGTAGGAGTGCTGAT
>CANJOG010000166.1 GCA_947475475.1 Acetobacteraceae bacterium | reverse complement strand
TCAGAATCCGCAGCATGCTGCGGCAAGACCACCGCCCCAAAGCGGACAATGAACGAGGAAACGATGGGCAGGCTGGACGGCAAGGTTGCGATCATCACCGGCGCTGCATCAGGACTGGGGCGCGCCGGCGCACTGCTTTTCGCACGCGAGGGCGCGAAAGTGGTGGTCGTGGATGTCGATGCGGCCGAGGCGGAGCAGACCGTCGCCCAGGTGACGCAGGAGGGCGGCGATGCCTTCGCCTCGATCACCGATATCAGCAAGTTCGACCAGGTGCAGGCGATGACTGCCGCCACCATCGACCACTATGGCCAGATCGATATTCTCTGGAACAATGCCGCCGTCATCAACGCGCTCTACTCCTCGCTTGAAGAGATCACGGAAGCAGAATGGGGACTTGTCATTGCGGTGAATCTCACCGGGACGTTCCTTTGCTGCAAGGCGGCCATCCCGCACATGAAGGAGCGCCAGAAGGGTTGCATCATCAACACGGCCTCCATTGCCGGGCTGGTGGCGCATCGTCCGGGACGCGCGGCCTATGTGGCCTCCAAGGGCGGCATCATCGCTTTGACGCGGCAGCTGTCGCTGGAGCTCGGGCCACATAATATCCGCGTCAATGCGATCGCGCCGGGCAGCATCAATACCGGCATGCGCAACAAGGTGGCGCGGCCGGAGAATGTGACCTTCGAGTACAAGCGCAATGACGCCGATGTGGATGCGTTGCGTCCAGCCGAGCCGATTGAGATCGCACGCACCGCTCTGTTCCTGGCCAGTGACGATGTTGGACCACTGACCGGGGCGATACTGCCACATGACGGGGGGAAATCCGCACGATGAGCAACACGACAGGTAACCGGCTTGAGGGCAAGGTCGCCATCATTACAGGTGGTGCCACAGGGATTGGTGAGGCGGTAGGCCGCATGTTCGCACGGCAAGGTGCGCGAGTCGTCCTCGGCGATATCGCGGACGCCGAAGGGGAGGCCGTCGCCGCATCCATCGGCCTTGACGCGTGCCTCTATGTCCACGCCGATATCGCCAAATCGGCCGAGGTTCAGGCCATGGTCGATGCCACCATCGCCCGCTTCGGCCGCATCGACATTCTCGTGAACAATGCGGGGATCATCTACAATCATACCCCCATCACCGAGCAGACCGAGCAGGAGTGGGATCACACTCTGGGCGTCAATCTTACCGGCGCCTGGCTCGCGACGAAATTCTGCTTTCCGCATATGAAGGAAAGTGGTGGCTCGATCATCAATATCTCGTCGATCGCCGCCGTGGTTGGTAATCCGAACCAGACCGCCTATGGCGCGTCCAAGGGCGGGCTGCTGCAATTGACACGGCATTGCGCGGCCGAAGGGGCGGCCAAGCAGATCCGGGTGAATTGCATTTCCCCCGCGGGAATCCTCACGAAAATGGCATTGGGGACCAAACCAGGTATCACCATGGAAGAGCTGATCGAATGGAACTCCAAGCGCTATCCGATCAAACGGCCAGGCATGCCGGATGACGTCGCGCATTGCTGCGTTTTCCTGGCATCCGAGGAGTCCGGCTTCATCACGGGGCAGAATATCGTGATGGATGGGGGCCTCGTCACGTTGCGCGTTTAGCGCGCCAGAATCGGAGAGAATTCCATGACGGCGCACCGCAATCCGATCCGAGAGAAGCTTGACCATCCGGTCATCGATTCGGACGGGCATCTACGCGAGTTCATGCCCGTCGTGCATGACTATGTCACCGCCATCGCGGGACGTGACATGCGCCGCGCCATTGAGGAGGCGGAGAACCGCACACCGCGCAACCGGCTCTGGTATGGCATGACTGAGCAGGAGCGCCGTGACTGGCGCACCATTCGTCCAAGCTTCTGGGGCACGCCGCTGCGCAATGGCGGGCTGGATCACGCGACAGCGCTGTTTCCCGATCTGATGTACAAGCGCCTGGACGAGATTGGCATCGATTTCGCCGTGCTCTTCCCGAGCCGTGGCGTGGTGGCGCAGACCTTCGACGACGCCGAAATGCGCCAGACCTTCTGCCGCGCGCTGAACACATACTATTCGGAAATCTGGGGCACCTATCAGGACCGGATGACACCCGTCGCCACTATCCCGATGCACACGCCGGCCGAAGCAATCGCGGAGATCACCCATGCGGTGACCGTGCTGGGCTTCAAAGCGGTCATGCTGCCAAGCTGGATCAAGCGCCCCCTGGAGGGCATCGCACGCGATCATCCCGAATTGGGTCGCCATGCCTGGTGGGCGGATACTTTCGGCATCGACAGCGCGTATGATTATGATCCGGTCTGGCGATGCTGTGTGGAACTTGGCGTTATGCCGAGTTTCCACGGCCCCGGCGAGGGAATGCCGTTCCGCAATTCAATTTCCAATATCGTCAACAACCATGTCGGCCATTTCGCCTCGACCGCCGATGCGGTGTGCAAGTCCCTGTTTCTCGGCGGCGTGCCAAAGCGTTTTCCGACATTGCGCTTCCTGTTTCTCGAAGGTGGCGTGGGCTGGGCCCGCTCGCTGCTCGCCGACCTGGCAAGCCATTGGGAGAAGCGCAGCCTGAAGGGCCTCGCCGCCAATACCGATCCACGACTCTATGATTCCGATCTGTTCATGCGCCTCTATGACGAGTTCGGCGGCAAGCTCCGGCGCGATATTTCCGCTGAACAGATGGCGAAGTTCTGGGCCGGCAATCCGCAGGACCCGACAGACAGCTTCGCCGGGCTTGAGATCGAAACACGCGGCGATCTGATCGCCAGATTCACCGAGGCCTTCTATTTCGGCTGCGAGGGTGACGATCCGGTCATGGCCTCAGCGTTCGATTCGCTGCGTAATCCCGGCCAGGTCCGGCTCAATGCCGTCTATGGCTCCGATATCGGGCATTGGGACGTCGTCGAGATGAACGAGGTACTCGAGGAACTCTATGAAACTATCGAACACGGCCTGATCACGCCAGCCGATCTCCGGGATTTCGCCTTCACCAACCCCGCGCGACTCTGGCGCGCTGCCAATCCGGCATTCTTCGAGGGAACGTCGGTCGCGGAGGCAGTGGCGAAACTGCCGTAACCCAGATTCCAGCTATTCCCGCCGCAGCAAACGATCGTTGACGAAACTAGCGAGGCTACCAGCGCCCCGGAAATTCGCCCGCAGCGCCACCGGGTCATATTCGCTGACCAGCCAGTCGAAGAATCCGATTCGCCCTTCCGCCTGCACCGCATACTGATGGAAGAAGGCGTCAAGAATGCCGGTATTGGAGCGGTTGATATGGCCGTGCCGGAGCGTGAGCTGCGCCAGCGCATCCTTCGCCGCACCGCCATGCAGCATCACCCACACACCCGCTGCCAACCCCGTACGGTCCGCGCCGGATTTGCAATGCATCAGCGCCGGGCGGGGCATGGTGCGAAACACCTCAACCAGCCTGAGGATATCCTCCGCCTTCGGCGCCCCCCGGCTTTCCAGCCCGATATCGAATTGCACGAGGCCAATCCGCCGCGCTTCGTCACGCGCCAACGCGTCGGTGCCGGTGCGCCCGTCACCGCGCAGGTTGATCACCGATTTCAGCCCCAACGCCCGCACCGCGCGGCGCAGCTGAAACGGCGTGGGATGGTTGGAGCGATAGAGCACGCCGGGCTCCACCGTGCCCAGATTGCTCCAGGCCAGGCGGAAGAATGCGTGGTCGATAAAAAATGAATGCGCCCAGGCGGCCATGCGGCCAGCTGGGCGCTGCACATTGAATCTCTCAAGGCTACGCGACATGAGCGGCGCGTGCGGCCTCGCCGCTTAGCCCTGACGTTCGACCATCAACTGCTTGATGCTGCCAATCGCCTTGGCAGGATTCAGACCCTTCGGGCAGGTCTGGGTGCAATTCATGATGGTGTGGCAGCGATAAAGCTTGAACGGATCTTCCAGCTCGTCGAGGCGCGAGCCGGTGGCTTCGTCGCGGCTATCGGCAATCCAGCGATAGGCCTGGAGCAGCACGGCCGGACCGAGATAGCGGTCGCCGTTCCACCAATAGCTGGGGCAGGAGGTCGTGCAGCAGAAGCAGAGAATGCATTCCCACAGACCGTCGAGCTTGGCGCGCTCTTCCTTGCTCTGCAGGCGCTCGCGATCCGGCGGCGGCGCCGTGTCGGACTTCATCCACGGCTCGATGCTGCGCAGCTGCGCATAGGCGGCGGTCAGGTCAGGCACCAGATCCTTCACGACCGGCATATGCGGCAGCGGGTTGATCTTCACATCCGCTTTCACATCCTCGATCGGCTTGAGGCAGGCGAGCGTGTTGGTGCCGTCAATATTCATGGCACAGGAACCGCAAATGCCTTCACGGCAGGAGCGGCGGAAGGTGAGCGAGGGATCGACCTCGTTCTTGATCTTGATCAGCGCGTCGAGAACCATCGGCCCGCAGGCGTCGAGATCGATCTCGTAGGTATCCATGCGCGGGTTTTTCCCGTCATCGGGATTCCAGCGATAGATCTTGAAGCTCCGGACGTTCTTGGCGCCGGCGGGAGCTTTGTAGGTATCGCCAGTGCCAACGCGGCTATTGGCGGGAAGCGTGAATTCGGCCATGTGCGTGCCCTCTGTCCGCGCTGCTCAGTAAACGCGCTTCTTCGGCGGGAAGACGGAGACTTCGTCAGTCAGCGTCTGCATCTTCACCGGCCGGTAATCCAGTTTCACCCCGCCTTTGTCATCGACCCAGGCGAGGGTGTGCTTCATCCAGTTCTCGTCGTCGCGATCGGGGAAATCGTCATGCGCCTGGGCGCCGCGGCTTTCCGTGCGCGCTTCGGCGCCCACGATGGTGGCCGATGCGTTGGACAGCAGGTTCTGGAATTCCAGCGCTTCCATCAGGTCCGAATTCCAGATCAGGCTGCGGTCCACGACCTTCATGTCGTCCATCGCGCCCCACATCTTGCCGATCTTCGACACGCCCTCAGTCAGGCTGGCGCTGGAGCGGAACACGGCGGCATGGGCCTGCATGGCGCGCTGCAAGTTCAGGCGCAGATCGGCAACCAGCGTGCCGCCCTTGGCGTGACGCGTGGCGTCGAAACGCTCCAGGCAGGCTTCACCGGCCTTCGGCGGCAGTGGCTTCTGGGTGGCCCCCGGCTTGATCGTGGCGGCGGCGCGCAGAGCAGCCGCGCGGCCGAACACCACGAGATCGAGCAGCGAGTTGGTGCCGAGACGGTTGGCGCCGTGCACGGAGACGCAGGCAGCCTCTCCCACCGCCATCAGCCCGCGAGCGATGGCATCGGGATTGTCCTTGGTCGGGCGCAGCACTTCGGTGTGAACGTTCGTGGGGATGCCGCCCATGTTGTAATGCACGGTCGGCAGCACCGG
>CANJOG010000165.1 GCA_947475475.1 Acetobacteraceae bacterium | reverse complement strand
GAACGCCGGATGGTCATCGAATTCGCTGATGATCAGCCAGCCATCGTCGAGCAGACGTCTGAGTTCCGCCCGCCCTTCCTCGCCGGCATGCACCTGGCGTTGCAGGATCAGGATCTTCGGCATGCCGCCCGGCACGGCGGGGGGCGGATCATTCTCGTTGAGCAAATACACGCTCACACCAGGGTCGGTCGCCATCGCCTCCAGCGGATGGATCACCCGCACATGGCTCACCCCACCCTGCGGATCGAGCATCCGCGCCGCGATGGTCATGCGCTGCACCGGTTCGGTGGTGGCGCGCCAGACATATTGCAGCGGCTCGGAGCGTGCCGCGTAATCGGCGGCGTCGATGCCAAGCGTCTCCAGCGCCGGGAGCAGCGCCTGGACGAAGGCGCGCTGCGGCTCGGGAGCAAAACTGCGGGCGCGCACATCCGCCAGGGTCAGCCCAGCCCCACGTAACAAGGCCGCCGCGCCGCGCCGGGTGAACCAGCGCAGATGGCCGGCATCGAACAGCCCATCCGTCTCATAGTCGAAACTGCCGTCGAGCAGCCGGGCCACAAAGCTCCAATGTTCGGCATTGGGGATGCAGGCCAGCACGACACCATCCGGCGAAAGGGCGGCAATATGGGCGCGCAACACGGCGGCTGGGTCGCGCAGATGTTCCAGCACATCGCCATAGATCAGGCAGTCGATCCCACCCTGGATCGGGAAAGGCAGCGGATTTTGCTCCACATCGCCAATCGCCACACGGTCCAGGAACTGTCCGGCGATGCGTGCTGCATCGGGGTCGGCATCGATGCCGAGATAGCGGCAGGCCGGATTGCGCCGCTTATAGATCGCCCCAAGTCCGCCCGTGCCGCAGCCGACATCGAGAACCAGGCGCGCGGTCAGCGGAATCCTGTCCAGCAGATCGGGATTGTAAGACACCGGCTGGAGAGTCATCGGGCGAGGGGTCCATCACTGCTGCGTCCGGATGCCATAGCGCACGATGACCGGCGCGGAAACGCCCGGTTGAGATGACCGGCCCTCTTGCCCACGCTGGCCGCCTCGATCAGCCACTGGGGAGGCTGACCACGCGGTTCCTGGCGGAGCGGCCGGCCATATCGTCAAACTCGGCCTGCTCCCGCCGCCGCTCCTCGGCCAGGCCGCGTTCGGCGCGCTGATGGATGACCTCTTCGACCGCCTCGGCCGCCCCCCGCGCCATGCTCAGCTCGGTGCGCGCCTGTATCGCCGCCCCCTGGGCGCGGTCCAGAGCGGCATTGGCCTGGTCAAGCTGGGCACGTCCGCGCGGCAGCCAAGCCACGAAGGCATCCACATCGCCATCCTCCGCGGAGAGCGAACTGGCCCGGTTCATCTCCGCTTCGATGGCCTTGCGCGCCCGGTCCGCCGCCATGGCGGCCTCGCCCTCCCGGCGCAGGCAATCGACCAGCTTTGTCCTGGCCTCATCGACGGCCTGCAGGCGCAATTTGAGCAGGGCGGAGAGTGATTCACGGGCCATTTCTGGTCTCCAACGCGGCGGACAGGGCAGCAAAACTTTGGGGGAGGCCGGAGCGTTCGCCCTTCGCCTGGCGCAGGAAGGTCTCCAACGCCGGCATCACGGCGATTGCCTCATCCACCGCCGGGTCGCTCCCCGCGCGGTAGGCCCCGAGCCGGATCATGTCTTCCATGTCCCCATAGGTGGCGAGGATGCGGCGGGCGCGGATGGTGAGATCACGCTCCTCCGGGCTGTGGCAACCGGGCACTGCGCGCGAAAGCGAGCGCAGCACATCGACGGCCGGGTAGCGGCCGGCCTCGCCAATCTTGCGGTCCAGCACGATATGGCCGTCGAGAATGCCGCGCACCGCATCGGCCACCGGCTCGTTATGGTCGTCACCTTCCACCAGCACGGTGAACAGGCCGGTGATCTGGCCGGCGCGGCCACCCGGCAGGATCGGGCCGGGGCCGGCGCGCTCCAGCAGGCGGGGCAGTTCGGCGAACACACTCGGCGGATAGCCGCGCGTGGCCGGCGGCTCCCCGGCCGAGAGGCCGATTTCGCGCAAAGCGAGGCAAAAACGGGTGACACTGTCCATCATCAGCAGGACGGACTTGCCCTGGTCGCGGAAATGCTCAGCGATGGTCATGGCGGCATAGGCGGCCTCGCGCCGCTGCAAGGGGGGTGCATCGGAGGTGGCAATGACCACGACGGAGCGTGCCAGACCGTCCGGCCCGAGATCATCCTCCAGGAATTCGCGCACTTCACGGCCACGCTCGCCGACCAGGGCGATCACCGCGACATCGCAAGCGGTCTGCCGCGCGAGCATGGAGAGAAGCGTGGATTTGCCCACACCCGAACCGGCGAACAGGCCCAGACGCTGGCCCCCGCGCATCGTTGTGAAGGCATCGAGCACCCGCACACCGGTCTCCAGACGTTCCCCGAGGCGGGCACGCGTGGTGGCGTCCGGCGGATTGGCGCGCGGATTGCGCTGGTGCGGCCCAGGCTCCAGCGCGCCCTTGCCATCGATCGGCCGGCCCAGCGGATCGACCACCCGGCCCAGCGAGGCATTACTGACCGGAAGTCCGGCAGCCCCACGGCCACGCGTCAGCAGCGCCGCGCTGCCGGGACCAATTCCATCCATCGCACCGAACGCCATGGCCCGTGTGGACTCGCCACCGAAGCCCACGATTTCCGCACTGACTGTCCCGCCGCGCCGGCTCTCCAGCAGAACCCGATCGCCGAGCGACACATGCGCACCCAGACCGGCAATATCGATCGCCAGACCCGAGAGTGCGTTAACCCTCCCCTCTACTCGCTCTGGTTGCAGCGCTAAGAAGGGCGCGGTGGCAGCGGAGAGGCGCTGGAGGGTCGAGGCATGCCGCATTTTGTGGGTTTCGTCTCTTTAATATGACTTTGATCTTTGAAACGGTTCCCCGTCACAGGAAGTATGATCGAAAATAGTTAAAAATGCACTCATTACGCGATTAATATATGGACTTACACACGTATAGGTGGTATTTATCAATCAACGACAACGAGGAATCAATCACCATGCGTGTGCTGCTCGTAGAAGACGATCTGACCGCCGCCCGTGGCATCTCCCTGATGCTCAAATCCGGTGGTGCCGTGGTGGATGTCGCCGATACCGGAGAAGAGGCGCTCGAACTTGTGCGCCACTATGATTACGACATCCTTATTCTCGACCTCATGTTGCCGGACATGGAAGGCTATGAGGTGGTGCGCCGGATGCGCGCGGCGCGGAATGCGACGCCGGTGCTCATCCTCTCCGGCCTCACCCGCCCGCAGGCCAAGGTGAAGGGCTTCTCGGTCGGCGCCGATGATTTCATCACCAAGCCGTTCGACAAGGCTGAGCTGATCGCCCGCATGCAGGCGGTGGTCCGCCGCTCCAAGGGCTACGCCCAGCCGCGCCTGGCGATCGGGCCGCTCCAGCTCAACCTGGACAGCCGCGAAGTCACCGTCGAAGGCCGCGAGGTGCATCTGACCGGCAAGGAATACGCCATCCTGGAACTGCTGGTGCTCCGCAAGGGTATGGTGCTGACCAAGGAAGCCTTCCTGAACCACCTCTATGGCGGCATGGACGAGCCGGAGATGAAGATCATCGACGTGTTCATCTGCAAGCTGCGCAAGAAGCTGGCCCAGGCCGGCGCCGGGCATCTGATCGGCACTGTCTGGGGCCGCGGCTACATGATGCGCGACGGTGCCGGCGAACATGCCTTCCCGGCCCATGAGCGCGGCCAGCCGATGCACAGCCAGCCGGGCCACCACGAACCGGCACATCGCGAGCCGGCGGAACTTGAGGCTGCCTGATCGCAGCCACTCGCGCGGGCGGAAGGCTCAGACGGTGAATTGCTCGGCGACGATCCGTTCGGACAGGCCCTGGTCGGGGTCGGAGAGCACGGTGGCGGAAATGCTGCGGTCTTCGGAGACCGCAACCGAGGCGACGTTGCGGACTTCGGTGAAGTCCGCAACCGCCGCGACCGGGCGCTTTTCCGCCTCCAGCACTTCGAACAGCACATCCGCACCGGATTGCAGCAGCGCCCCACGCCAGCGCCGCGGGCGGAAGGCGCTGATCGGCGTCAACGGCAGCAGATTGGCCGAGAGCGGCACAATCGGCCCGTGCGCGGAAAGATTATAGGCGGTGGAGCCCGCCGGGGTTGAGATCAGCACGCCATCGCAGATCAGTTCCGACAGCCGCACCCGCCCATCGACCGAAATCCGGATTTTCGCCGCCTGGCGTAATTGCCGCAGCAGTGAGACCTCGTTGAAGGCGAGTGCCTCCTCCACCGAGCCGGTCTGCGTCACCGCAACCATGCGCAACGGATGCAGCACCGCCGCCTGGGCGCGGGCGACCCGGCCTGGCAGGTCATCCTCGACGAACGCGTTCATCAGAAACCCGACCGAGCCGCAATTCATGCCATAGACCGGTACGGGCCGGCCGAGCAGCGCATGCAGCGTCTCCAGCATGAAGCCGTCACCGCCGAGACAGACCACGACATTAGCGTCGTCGGACGGCACATCGCCATACCGCTCGACCAGCCGAGCCCGCGCCGCCTGGGCGATCGGGGCCGATGAGGCAAGAAAACTCAGGCGCTGCGCCACAGCCGGAAGCGGTGCCTGGGTCATGTCATCGCCCTCAGACCAAACGGCGATGGTCGAGCACCGGCATGTCGCGCCGGATGCGCTCGGTCAAGGCGCGATCGATGCGCGCGGTGGCAAAACCAGTGCCGTCCGAGACGCGGGCGACGACATGGCCCCAAGGATCGGCGATCAGCGAATGGCCGTAGGTAAAGCGCGGGTCCTTGCCGCCCTCCATATGCCGCCCCCAATTGCCCGGGGCGGCGAACCAGCATTGCGTCTCGATGGCCCGGGCGCGGATCAGCGGTTCCCAATGGTCCTTGCCGGTATGGGCGGTGAACGCCGCCGGCATCACAATCAGCTCGGCCCCGGCGCGGCGGAGGGCGAGAAACAATTCCGGGAAACGCACATCGTAGCAGATCGCCAGGCCGACAATCATGTCGCCGACCTTGCAGGTCACCACCTTGTCGCCGGCGCCGAAGGCCTTGCTCTCGCGATAGCCGGCGGGGTCATTCGCCGCCATGTCGAAGAGATGGATTTTCCGGTAACGCGCAATCTCACGTCCGTCGCGGTCGAAGACGAGGCTGGTGTTGAACAGCCTCTCGCCCGCGTGTTCGATGATCGAGCCGCCATGCAGGGTGATGCCAGCGCGGCGCGCGGTGGCGCGCAGGAATTCATAGGCCGGCCCGCCTGCGCCGCCCGATCCTTCCGCCGGCAATTCCTCGGCCTGGCCAGTCTTGGCGGCGCGGTCGCCGCCGAGGCAGGTCCAGACTTCGGTG
>CANJOG010000164.1 GCA_947475475.1 Acetobacteraceae bacterium | reverse complement strand
TGGGTGGTGCTGAGCCGCCTGGGCACTCTCTATTACTTCCTGCACTTCCTGGTGCTGACGCCGATCATCGGCGTGCTGGAGCGGCCGCTGCCGCTGCCGGAGAGCATCAGCCAGTCCGTGTTGCGCCGGGGCGCTGGTCCCCTGCCTGGCGGTGCCAATGCCAAGCCGATGGAGAAGAACTGATGCGCCGCCTTATTCTTGCAGCAGCTTCCCTGATCGGCCTGGCCGCTGGCGTCGCTGCCCTGCCTGCCAATGCCGCGGAAGAAACCCCGGCCCCGCCGAAGCGGAGCTGGAGCTTCGACGGGATGTTCGGCACCTATGATCGCGCCGCCCTGCAGCGTGGCTTCCAGGTCTATAAGGAAGTCTGCGCCGCCTGCCATTCCTTGAAATATGTCTATTACCGCAACCTCACCGAAATCGGCCTCTCGGTCGAGCAGGCGAAAGCGGTAGCAGCATCGGTGGAGGTCAATGGCGGGCTGAACGACCAGGGCGAGCCCTTCACCCGTCCCGGCACGCTGGCGGATCACTTCAAGGCGCCCTACGCCAATGACAAGGCCGCCCGCGCGGCAAATGGCGGCGCCTTGCCGCCTGACCAGTCGCTGCTGGTCAACGCGCGCGAAGGCGGTGCGGATTACATCTTCGGCATCCTGACCGGCTATCAGGGCGCGCCCTCCGGCTTCGCCCTGGGCGAGGGTATGAGCTACAACAAGTACTTCCCGGGCCATCAGATCAGCATGTCCCAGCCGATCTCGGACGATCGGGTCACCTATGCCGATGGCACCAAGGCGACTGTCGAGCAGATGTCGGCTGACGTCACCACCTTCCTCGCCTGGGCGTCCAATCCGGAGCTCGAGCAGCGTAAGCGGATGGGTATCCGCATCGTGCTGTTCCTGATCCTGATGACCGGCGTCACTTATGCCGTGAAGCGCAAGGTCTGGGCCTCGGTCCACTGATCAGCGCCCACGCGTAAAGCCTAGATTTCCCGCCGCGCGCCCTCAGGGTGCGCGGCGGTTTCATTTCGGGAGACTGATATGAGCGACACCATCGAGCCCGTTATCGGCATCATCGGCGGTTCCGGCATCTATGACATCGAGGGGCTGGAGGGGAAGGAATGGCGCCGGGTCGACACCCCCTGGGGCGAGCCTTCGGACGCGCTGATGTTCGGCCGGCTCGGCGATATTCGCTGCGTCTTCCTGCCGCGCCATGGCCGCGGCCATTTCCTCTCGCCGAGCCATCTCAATTACCGCGCCAATATCGACGCGCTGAAGCGCTCCGGCGTGACCGATATCATCTCGCTCTCTGCTGTTGGCAGCCTCGATGGCGACCTGCCGCCCGGCCGTTTTGTCGTGGTGGACCAGTTCATCGACCGCAGCTTCGCGCGCGAGAAGAGCTTCTTTGGCGAAGGCTGCGTGGCCCATGTCTCCATGGCCCATCCGGTCTGCACCCGCATGGGTGATGCGCTGGAATCCTCACTGCGCGACCTCGCCCTCCCGGTCACCCGGGGCGGCACCTACCTCGTCATGGAAGGCCCGCAATTCTCCACCAAGGCGGAAAGCGAACTCTATCGCGCATGGGGCTGTTCAGTGATCGGCATGACCAACATGCCCGAAGCCAAACTCGCCCGTGAAGCCGAGATGTGTTACGCAACCGTCGCAATGGTGACCGATTTCGACTGCTGGCACCCCGACCATGACCATGTCACCGTCGAAGCCGTGGTGAAGGTCCTCTTCGCCAACGCCGACAACGCCCGTAACCTGGTGCGCCATGTCGTCCCCAGCCTCGGCGCCCCACGCCATGTCTGCTCCGCCGGCTGCGATCGTGCGTTGGAAACCGCGATCATCACCGCTCCCGAACGCCGCGAACCCACCCTCATGGCCCGCCTCAACGCCGTCGCCGGCCGCGTTCTGGGGTGAGGGGAGGGGTAGCCCTTTTGCCGTGCTTATCGACTGGCCGTTCCCTGGGATGCGCTGCTCTGAATGAGATCAGCCGGCGTTGAGGTCAAATCGATATGGTTGCGCAGTGCCACGGTGGCGGAAAGCGGCCACAGAGCGAAACCCTTCTTGGCCAATGACGGTAACCAGGCTTCGAGAGCATCAATCGTGCAGGCATGCGGGTGACCGATTGCGATGGCATAGCCCTGCCGGAGTGAAGTCGCCTCGACTTCCGCAAGTTGACGTTGGATGACCGCCGGAACCGGCACAGGGTCGATGAATACGTCGCGGGAAGCGGCCAGCACGCCGCCGAACTCGGCTCGCGCCAGGGCAACGCTGTGCGCAACTGTCACGCTGTCAAGAAACAGCATGCCGCGCAGGCGTAAGGCGGTTGCCACAATGTCCATCAATGGCACAGCGCGGGTGGCGACGGAACCCATGTGGTTGTTCATCCCGACGATGTTCGGCACAGCATCCAGCGCGTTTTGAAGAAGTTCCAGATTGACTGCATCCGGCAGGTCAACCCGCAACGAGTTGGGGCCAGTTTGAGCAATACTGTTGGAGTATGACTGCATGGGCATATGCAGGATTGCCTCATGATCGCGCCTCGATGCCGCAGCAACCTTTGCGGGCAATTGGGACGCAAATGGAAACCACGACAGTGTCAGAGGGCCTGGCAATCCGATGACCCGGTCCATGGACGGGCGTGTGGCGCCCATGTCATCCATCACGACGGCGATTTTTGGCCGTGTGTCTGAAAGGGAGACGGCAATAGCGTTGCGCTGCCAGGCCGGCTTCACGATGGGCGCTGGGGCCTGATACATGCCGAGACAGGTTTCTGGATTGCCTGCATTCGCGCGCGTAGCCGCTGAATGCAGGATACAAGGCGTGGCCATGAGTCCTGAAAGCACGGAACGGCGAGACAGGAAGGGCGGTTGGTGCAATGGCAGGCTCATCGGGCGGGGCTGGAATCCCAAATTGAGTGGCGATGTCGTTTGCTGTGCGTGTGAGGAAAGCCATCACTCGTCGCACGGCACCGCATGATCGCTTTTGCGATGAATACCAAGCCCGCAGAAGGCAATTTCACGCTAAATGAGCCGCCGAGCGTTTGAAAGCCTCCATCCCGCTCGTAAAGTTTGGGCAGTTTTGTTTTATGCTGGCTGGCCGAAGCATCCGCTTTATCCCGCGCGGCCACGCTCGAAAGGGCTGGTTCGGTTTCCCGATCTTCCTTCCTCCCCGCGGAATGGACGTGCTTGACCTGCGTCTAGGATGGGCACCTTCAAACTCCCTAGGGGCTTCGCTATGTTGCGTGGTGTGGACGCATCTCTCAATCAGCCTTCCAGCCCGCCGCCGCCGCGTGGGCGGGGTCGTAACCTGCATCGATTCGCCAATCCGGGCCGTTTTCTGCGGCTGGCGGGGGCGGTGCAGCCGTATGTCTCGGCCCTCGCGCTGATTGTCAGTGTGGTTGGCCTGGGCTGGGGCTTGTTTTTCGCCCCGGCGGACTGGCAGCAGGGTGATGCGGTGCGGATCATGTATGTGCATGTGCCCTCCGCCTGGCTGGCCTCGGCAGGGTATGTGTCGCTGGCGGCGTGCTCCTTTGCCTCGATTGTCTGGCGGCATCCGCTGGCCGATCTGGCGGCGGTGGAAATCGGGCCGGTGGGTGCGGCGTTCACCGGGCTGTGCCTGATCACCGGCAGCCTCTGGGGCAAGCCGATGTGGGGCGCTTGGTGGGTATGGGATGCGCGGCTGACCTCGGTGCTGGTGCTGTTCTTCCTCTATCTCGGCCATATCGCGCTGGTGCGTGCCTTTGACGATCCGGAGCGTGGCTATCGCGCCGGGGCAATCCTGGCGCTGGTTGGTGTGGTGAATTTGCCGATCATCAAGTTCAGCGTCGATTGGTGGAACACGCTGCATCAGCCGGCGACGATTACGCTCACCGGCGCGCCGACCATGGCGTTGTCGATGCTCTGGCCGTTGCTGATCTCCGCCATCGGCTTCACGCTGATCTTTGCCGCCATCGTGCTGGCCGGCACGCGGGCGGCGGTGATGGAAAGCCGTATACGTGCCAAATTGCGTGTGAAGGCCGACGAAAACGCCCAGGACAAGAATCGGGCTGAAGAGGACACGCCATGACACATCTGCCCTTCGTGGCGATCTCCTACGGATTGGCCGTGCTGATTCCCATTTTCTTCGCCATCCAGGCAACCCGCCGCTTGGCGCAGGCTCGTCAGAAACTCGCCGCCCTCGAAACTCGCCGCCGCCGGCGCTGAGTTTCAGACCAAGGCTCCATCAGCATGACCCGCAAGAAGCGCCGGCTCTACATATTGCTCGCCTGCGGGCTGGGCCTTGGCTCGGCGACCGCCTTGGCGCTGTCGGCGTTTGATTCCAGCGTGACCTTTTTCGTCTCGCCCGCCGATCTGGAAGCCAAGCACGCCGAGTCTGGCCGCACTTTCCGCCTTGGCGGGCTGGTCGAGCAGGGCAGTGTGAAACGCACGGAGCAGGGCAAGACACCGGAAGCACAATTCCGCGTCACCGATGGCCGCGCCTCGGTCGATGTGGTGTTTCGCGGGATTTTGCCGGACCTGTTCCGCGAGGGGCAGGGCATTGTGGCGCTTGGGGTGTTGCAGAAGGATGGCAGCTTCCGCGCCAATGAAGTGCTCGCCAAGCATGACGAGACCTATATGCCGCGCGATGTCGCCGATGCGCTGAAGAAATCCGGCCATTGGAATCCCGATGCCGGCCCGCCACCTCCGGCGGCGACGTGGAACACGCTTGCTCCCAAACCCGCAAAGGGCGGCTGATGATTCCAGAACTGGGCCATTTCGCGTTGGCACTCGCCTGCACCATTGCGGTTGTGCAGGCCATCCTGCCGATCTTTGGCGCCCATCGCGGCGATGCGCGGCTGATGCGCACGGCGCCGGCGCTCGCCTATGCGCAATTCCTGGCGCTGGCGATCGCTTATGGGGCGCTGGTCTGGGCCAGCGTGGTCGATGACACCACGGTACAGAACGTGGTTGCCAATTCGCATTCCACCAAGCCGCTGCTGTATAAAATCAGCGGCACCTGGGGCAATCATGAGGGCTCCATCCTGCTCTGGGGCGCCATTCTCGCTGCCTGTGGCGCGGCGGTTGGCGCATTTGGGCGCGAGTTGCCGTCAGCTTTGCGTGCGCGCGTGATTGGAGTTCTGGGTTTCACCTCCGCGGGCTTCCTGCTTTTCGCGCTCACCACGTCGAACCCGCTGATGCGCATCTGGCCGCCGCCGATGGACGGGCAGGGGATGAACCCGCTGTTGCAGGACCCGGGCCTCGCTTTCCATCCGCCCATTCTCTACGCCGGCTATGTCGGTTTCGCGGTGCCCTTCGCCTTCGCCGTTGCTGCCCTGATCGAAGGCCGCATCGATGCCGCCTGGGGGCGCTGGGTGCGGCCGTGGTCGCTGCTGTCCTGGT
>CANJOG010000163.1 GCA_947475475.1 Acetobacteraceae bacterium | reverse complement strand
GTCGTACTGTGTCGGCCCAGACACCAGGCGATGCGCTGTTGGTCGATGACGTGCCGTGCGGTCATACTGGCCACGCGGCATGAACTTCCGGCGCGATGACGCAGGCGATGTCCAACTTCCCCTCCATCGGTCCGGCATGTCCGCCAGGCGGCGCGGTCCCGTGTTTGTACGACCGTATCACGACAAACCGGGCCGCACAATCTCGCTCCGATAGAGGAGCCCGGACACGAATAGGGGCGCCCCACCGGTTTCCTTTGGAGCACCCTTGGCAGGCCTGTGGCAACGACTCATGCCAAGGCTGGCCGATTGCGACCCATGCTATGAGTCCTTGCTAGAGCAGCGCCCGCCAACCCGCGCGCATGCCACGTCTCGCTGCCAATGGACGTGTCATGGGCAGGGAGCTTTGGTCCTCAGCCGTGCGCGTGCGACTTGAAGGCCACCCGCACGCGCTGCACCTCGGTGCTGACACGCTCAAGCTGGAGGCGGCCAATATCGGCCAGTTCCTGCTGCCGGTCCCGCTGCGCTGAGCGGCACAATTCCACCAGCCGCGTGGTGCCCAGATTGGCGCCGGCGCTGGCCAGGGCATGCATGGCAGCGCGGAAGCGCACATCATCATTGGCCACCACGGCATTGCGCAGATCGCCCAGCAGCGTATCGGCGGTGGTCATAAATGTGCTCGCCAGATCGTCGAGGAATTCCGACCCGCCCAGCGCCGCCAGACTCGCCAGCACGCGTGGATCGACCGCCAGGGCCTGGTCGCGCTCACCAGGTGCCACAACGTCCTCCTCGGCCGCGTCGGCATGGCGGAAGCGCGGATGCGAGGCGATTTCGGTGACTTTCGGCTGATAGGCTGGCGGGACGGCGGCATTGCGGTCCTCGCTTTGCAGCGCCACCTCTTCGATCCGGTCCAGCAGACGACGCGGCTCAATCGGCTTGGTGAGGCAGGCATCCATACCGGCGTCCAGGCAGCGCTCCTCCGCCTCGCGCGTCGCATCGGCGGTCAGGCCGATAATCGCCGCGCGGTGCTCGCCCAGTGTGGTCATCCGATACATTTTGGTGGCTTCGATGCCGTCCATCACCGGCATGTTCATGTCCATCAGCACAACGTCGTAGTCGGCGGTATCCAGCGCATCCAGCACTTCCTCGCCATTGCAGACGGTGCGCACCGTATGGCCGGCGCGTTCCAGCAATTTCTGCAACACCTTGCGATTGACCAGATTATCATCGGCGACCAGGACACGGCGTGCGGTATGAACGACGAATTCATCCTCCGACACGTCATCAGGCCGCCGATCCAGCGCGAAGCTGGCAATTCGCAGTGCGCCGGCGATTTCCGCCGCAACCGGAACGCGGCCCAGCACCGTCACGTAATCGTGCGCCAGTTTCGCGTCCGCTGCACCATCGAGATCGCCGATCAGCACCAGTGCCACACCGGACGCTGCCGCATCGCGCAGCAAGGCGGCAGCACGGCCCGGCTCGCCTTCAAGTCGCGCATCCACCAACACCACCGGCTGGTGAATCTCCTCGCCTTCCGCCAGCAACGTTGCTGCTTGCTTCAGGCCGCGCGCCACCAGTACATGTTTCCGACCGCCTGGAATGGCGGCACAGAGCAAGTCGTTCAGCGCATCATCTTCCGAGATCACCAGGATATCGGTGTCGGTTCCGGCCGCTGCGGAGACTTCCGCGACCGGTTCGGCGCGCACGGTGAACCAGAAGGTGCTGCCCATACCTGGCGCACTGTCCACGCCAATCGCCCCGCCCATTGCCTCCGCGAGGCTTTTGCAGATTGCCAGTCCCAGCCCGGTGCCGCCGAAGCGGTTGATGATCGTCTCATCGGCCTGCGAGAAACTGTCGAAAATATGCTGATGCTTGTCGGCGCTGATGCCGATGCCGGTATCGGTCACGCGGAAGCGGAGGCGCGAGCCATCATCATCGAGCCTGACCGTGATGGCGATGCTGCCATGCAGGGTGAATTTCAACGCGTTGCCCGCCAGGTTCAGCAGGATTTCCTGCATCCGCCGACGTTCGCCGCTGATACGCAACGGCGTGTTGGCGGCGATATGGAAGCTCAGCCGCAGCCCTTTTTCCTCAGCCTGCACGCCGATGATGCTCCGCACCTCGGCCAGCATGTCCAGCAGGTCGAATTCGGTGATCTGGATCGCCACCTTGCCGGCCTCAATCCGCGAATAGTCGAGAATGCTGTCGATCAACCCGAGCAGCGATTTCGCGGCCGTGTCGATGGTATGCGCCATCTCGCGCTGCGGCGCGGTACTCTCATGGCCTTGCAGCAGGGCACTGGTGCCGATGATGGCATTCAGCGGCGTACGCAATTCGTGGCTGACGCTGGCAAGGAACATCGTCTTTGCCCGGCTCGCTTGCTCGGCCACGAGGCGCGCTTGTTCCAGGCGCCGAATCAGCGTGCCGGCGTAGAGCGGCAGAATCAGCAGACCGATGAGCAATCCGATCGAGAGTGATTGATTGTCGGCCCAGAATTCCGTCGTCAGCACCACGGAGGCAAATGTGCCGATGGCCGTGAGCATCGACAGTCGCAGCCAGGTCAGGCCAAAGCGGAACCCATTGCCGAACACAACCCAAAGATAGATCGGAAACAACACCGCGGTCGGTTCATCGCCCAGATGCATCTGCCAGGACAGGAATCCGAGATCGAGGAAGAGTGCAAAAGCGCGGCGCGCATTGTTGCTCGCCGGTGCATAGATGATATGGGCCAAATTGCCGAAGGCCAGCGCGAAATAGGCACCCATCGCCGCCAGAGCCTGGGTCTGCCCGCCATAGATGGCGAGATAGATCACAATCAGCAGGGCGAAAACGAGCCGGTTGGCGCTCATCTCATGTTCGGTATCAGCCCGCCCGCGCAGGCGACCGATCATCCAAGCAAACGGCTTCTTCAGGGCCGATCTGCCCGAAACTCCCGCATCAGCCGCGATTTGGTGTGCGCTCATCGTCTTGTCCATCGTCCAACAATCTTAATTTCCGGTTAATCAGGCGGACCTGATCCGATTACGCGGCTTCGACTTCCGCTGGTACGCGGAACGGGTCGCGCTCGGTGCGTCGCAGCAGCGCTTCGCATTCGGCCGCCGGCAACGGCGTGCTGAAATAGAAGCCTTGGATTTCATGGCACCCCGCCTGGTGGAGGTGATGCAACTGCTCCGCCGTTTCCACACCCTCGGCCGTGACCCGCAATTGCAGGCTGCGCCCGAGATGGAGCACTGCCTTGACGATGGCGGCGTCATGCACATCCGTGTCCAGATGACGCACGAAGGTCTGGTCGATCTTCAGCCGGTTGATCGGGAATCGCTTGAGATAGCTGAGCGAGGAATAGCCCGTACCGAAATCGTCCACCGAGAGCTGCACGCCGAGATTGCTGATCTCGCGGAGCATCTCTGCCGAATTGGCGGCGAACAGGATGCTCTCCGTCAGTTCCAGCTCCAACAGGTCGGGCGGGAGGCCGGTCTCCTCCAAGGCGCTGACCACAATTTTCTTGAGATCATAGCTGCGGAATTGGGTCGGCGAGATATTCACCGCCATCCGCACCTGGCCGGGGATAGTCTTGCGCCAGATGGCGGCCTGCGCGCAGGCTGTGCGGATCACCCATTCATTGATCGAGGCCATCAAGCCGCTTTTCTCGGCGATCGGCAGAAAGCGTCCGGGGGCGACCAGCCCGAACCCGGTCCATTTCCAGCGTAGAAGTGCCTCGACGCCGGAAATCCGCCCGGTGCGCAGATCGAGTTGCGGCTGATAATGCAGGACGAATTCGTTCCTCTCCAGCGCCGTGCGTAGCCCGACCTCCATTGCCATGATCTCGCGCGCGCGCAGATCCATATCGGCGTCGAACAGCCGGAATGTGCCGGGCTCCTCAGCCTTGGCCTGATAGAGCGCCAGATCGGCGCGGCGCAGAATCTCGTCCGCATCGTCGCCATCCTGGGGATACAGAGTTGTCCCGACGCTGGCACCCACCGAGAAGGACTGTTCCTGACAGGCAAACGGGGCTTCCAACGCAGCCAGCACGCGGCGCGCGCAATTGGCGGCATCGTCGCGCCCCTGCACCGCGGGCTGCAGGATGGCGAATTCATCGCCGCCCAGTCGCGCAATCGTCTCGCCCTGCTGCATGGTTTCGCGCAGCCGCGTCGCCACCAGCCCGAGCAACTTGTCGCCGACCTGATGGCCAAAGGCGTCGTTGATCGCCTTGAAACGGTCGAGATCCATGAAATGCAGCGCGAAATCACCGCTCCCCCGGCGCGAGCGGGCGAGCTCCGTGCGCAACTGCTTGCGCAGCGCATAGCGGTTCGGCAGGCCGGTCAGCGGGTCGGTCAGCGCCATGACCCTTAGTCGGCCTTCATCGCGCTTTCGATCGGTGATGTCGGTTGCTGTGGTCAGCACACCAATCTTCTGGCCGGTGGCGTCGCGCAACGGACTCTTAGTCGTCAGCAGCACCCGCTTGGTGCCGTCACAATCGACGATTTCCTCTTCCAGATCGCGGAAGGGCTGGCCGGTCTCCAGCACCACGCGATCCAGGTCGCGCGATCGCTGGGCAAACACCTCGCCAAAAGCCGCCGCCGCATCACGTCCGGCAAGCTGCGCCACCGAGGTGCCGGCCATGGCAGCAAATGGCGCGTTGACGAAGATACATTTGCCCGAGATATCGGCCGCCGAAATCATTGCCGGCACGGTGTCGATCACCTGGGCGAGTTCCTCGCGGCTATCGAGCAGCAACTTGTCGCGCGACTGCTCGCTGCGCTCCAGTTCCTGCTCCAGCTTGCGCGCGCGGGTCTTCAGCAGCAATTGATGGCGCCGCAATTCCAGCAGGTTTCGCACCCGTGTCGTCAACTCGTAATGGTCGATCGGGCTGAGCACAAAATCAGTCGCCCCGGCATCCAGCGCATCGAGGCGGAAATCGCGGTCGTCATAGGAGGTGATAACGATCACCGGCACATCGGCATAATCGGGAAGTTTGCGCAGCCGGCGGGTGAACTCGGCACCATCCATCTTTGGCATCTTGTAGTCGGCGATAATGAGATCGGCCTCGTTTTGCGCCAGCCAGTCGAGCGCGCGCTGCGCATCCAGGAACGGCTTAGTGCGCACATCCGCCGCAGCCGACGCAGCGAGCCGCGAATAGATGTGACAATTGGTGACCTGATCGTCGATGATCAAAACGACTGGCATTGCGCTTCCCGGGCCTGACCGGGGTTGCATTTCAGCTCCCCGGGCACTTGGATGGTAGGCGCAATTTTTAGGCAATATTCAAAAGTTAAATACTAGGACAAACGAACATAATGTCGCCTAAGTTGGTTTGGTGTCATGGGCCTAGCAGGCTGCGGAAATTCATCACTTGTGGTCGGATAGCTTCTGTATCTGGCTGACCATTTGTG
>CANJOG010000162.1 GCA_947475475.1 Acetobacteraceae bacterium | reverse complement strand
ATGCAGCGCCGCCGCGGCATGCAGCGCCGCCAGACCCACCAGCATGAACGCCGTCACCCCATGCCGCCGCGCCATCATGTCCGACGCCGCGCGATCCGCCCCGGTGATCGCCGGCAGGCTCAGCCCAGGAAACACCTCCAGCGCCGGAAACAGCGACACGGTCAGCCAGCCCAGCACCGGCACGGCAATCAGCAGCGCATAGAGCAGCCAGTGCACCACCTCAGCGATCAGCTTCTGCGCGCCTTGCAGGCTCGGTTCGGGTGGCGGTGCCCCCAGCATCAGCCGTGACGCGAGCCGCACCAGAATCACAATCAGAAACAGGAATCCGAAGCCCTTGTGCAGGGCGTAGAGCAGATCGGTGGTGGCATCCCAAAGATCGTGCTCGCCGCGCCAGGCCATCACCAGGCCAATCGGGAATTGCACGGCAATCAGCAGGACGGTCAGCCAGTGCAGCATCCGCGCTGTCACGCCATAGCGGAGAATCGTGCTGTCCGGCGTCGAACCCATTGCTACCCCCGATCTTGCGCGGCCCATTCTGCGGGCGAGCCCGGTGGCGGACTGCCCGTGGCGGACTGCCCGTGGCAGACTGCCCGTGGCAGACTGCCGGTGGCGGAAGGAAATGGGAGTCGAACCCACCGTGAGCTGCTTGCAGCCCTCACTGGTTTTGAAGACCAGCCGCCCCACCGGGAGCGTGTTCCTTCCTCGCCGACGCAGAGCGGGAGCATGGCGTCTCATAGCCGCCCGGTCTAGTCCAACATTCCAGTCCGGGTGCGTGCCCCTTCAACCGACGGGACAGTCAGGTTGACCAATCGCCCCCCGAGGCGTCAAATCCGGCCCAACAAGCCCATCTTGGGCGCCATGATTGGGAGCCAAACGCCATGACCGAGCTGAGCCCGATTCCCGACCATGTGCCGGCCAGCCTGGTCTATGATTTCGACGTCTTCGCCGCGCCCGAACTGCATCACGAACCGCATCGCTCGGCCATGCGCCTGCACAAGGACGCGCCGCGCGTGTTTTTCTCTCCGCGTAATGGCGGGCATTGGGTGATCGTCGGCGCTGTCGAGGCGCTGGAAATCCTGCGCCGGCACGACATCTTTTCCAACACGCCGGAATTTTGCAGCACCTTGCGCAAGCCGGCGACGCTGCCCAACCTGTCCGATCCGCCGGACCACACCGAGTATCGCCGCATCATCAACCCGGCCTTCACCCCCGGCGCGGTCAATGCGATGGAAGCCGGCATCCGCGAAATGGCAGTTGCCCTCATCGAGGATGTGCTCGCAAAGGGCCAGACCGAATTCGTCGCCGACATCGCCAAGCGCTTTCCGGTGAATATCTTCCTCGGCATGGTCGGCGCACCGCTCTCCGATCGTGACTATCTGCTCGAATACGCCGAACTCGGCGTCCGCCACCCGACGCGCGAAGGCCGCAATGAGGCCAGCGCCGAACTCGGCCGCTACGTCATGCGCGCTTTCGAGGAACGCCGCCGCAAACCAGGCACTGACCTGATGAGCCGCGTGCTGGCCGCCGAATTCCAGGGCCGCAAGCTCAATGACGAGGAATTGCTCGGCATGGGATTGCTGCTCATGCTTGGCGGGCTCGATACCGTCGCCTCGATGCTGTCCTTCATCATGCTGCATCTGGGCCGCAACCAGGGCCAGTATCGCGAGCTGATCGAAGACCCATCACTTCTCCCGGCAGCGGTGGAGGAACTCATGCGCGTGCATGGCGTCGCCTCGATGCAGCGCGGTGTCACGCATGACAACGAGTTTCTCGGCATCGCCTTTAAGAAATACGACCGGCTGCACATGCTGCCGCAGCTCTGGGGCCTCGATGAGCGCATCGTGGACCGCCCGGCCGCGGTGGATTTCCGCCGCGAGACTAGCCCGCATCTGGCCTTTGGCGGCGGCCCGCATCGCTGCATCGGCTCGCATCTGGCGCGCGTCGAAATCCGCGTCTTCCTGGAGGAGTGGACGAAGCGGATTCCGGCCTTCAAGGTCGCCGGCGATTGGGATGGCCGCACCAGCGGCGGCGTGGTCTGGACGCCACTGACCCTGCCGCTGGAATGGAAGACCCAGGCCCACTGAACAGAGGCGTGGGGGGAGGCTAAACGCCCCCCTCGGCCACCTCATCGGCCCAGACGGTAAAGCCTGACAGCAGATTCGGCCCGAATGTCATGGTCAGCGGCACATCGGCGGCATCACGGCCACGCGCGATCAGCACGCGGCCATAGCGCAGTGCGTTATTGCGCGGATCGAAGGTCCACCATTGCCCGCCGAGGAACACCTCCATCCAGGCGGCGAAGTCCTGCGGCGCATAAGGCGGCGGCAGGCCGACATCGCTGATATAGCCGGTGCAATAGCGCGCCGGGATGTTCATGGCCCGGCACAGCGCGATTGCCAGATGAGCGAAATCCCGGCAGACGCCGCGCCGCTCCGCCATGGCCTCCGCCGCCGTGCGCGTCGGGCGGGAATGTTCGTAGCCGAACTGGATGTGCTGGTGTACGAAATCGACAATAGCCTGGACGCGCGCCCAGCCGAGCGGTGTATTGCCGAACATCCGCCAAGCCTGCTCTGTCAGAGCGTCGGTCTCGCAATAGCGGCTGGCCAACAGGAAGATCAGCGTCTCGGACGGAAGCAACTCGACCGGGCTCTGAAATGCGCCGTGACCAACCGGATCGGAATTCTGGTCCATCCTTAAGACGCAGTCATTGCCAATGGTGAATTTGCCGGCCGGAGCGACCAGCCGCGTGCACCAATTGCCGTACAGGTCGCGATAGCTTTCCAGCGGCACGGCCGGGAAACAAGTGATCTGATCCGGCCGCTCCAGATTCGCCGAATGTGAATAATGCACATTCAGCATGGCGATCATCGGTGTGGGATTCGGAATATCGTAGCTCAATGCGCAGCCGAGGCGGAGCCTCATCAGATGTCATCCTTTTGATATTTGGGCTCCGTCGCCATTGACGGTCAGGTGCGGCGTCAAGCCGGAATTCACCCGGCGCAGGGCCGGGGCGGAGAGAGTGATCGACGATAGGTGGGTATGATACGCGAGCGGCAATGGCCCAAGGTAGAAGGGTTGCCGCCGGATTGCAGCAATCATCGCCGAATTCTCCGAAAATTATCCGGCGATTGGCGCAATTCCGCTGTTTACCTTGCAATTTTCGACCTTTCGGCCCATATCCCCCCGCATAGGCATATCTCGTTCTGCCGGCGGATGCGCGAGCGCCCGCTGGATGCCGCATCAGGCAACGCGCCTTCGTGAGGGCGCGCCGCAGGGCGCAGACCGCAACGCTCCCTCTCACGCCGACCGCTTCCGCTCATCGACTGCGACGCCGCGCTCTTGGGCATGGGCCTGAGACGCCGAATGGAGTTGCTTGGCATGGACTTGGACAAACCGGATCCCGCATTCGACGCCATGACCAACCGGCTTATCCGCCGCGAGGCGATGCGCCGCGCGGCGGAGGAGTTGAGCACTACAACAGGACGTGGCCTGGAAAGCATGCTTGAGCGGATCTCCGCCGAAGTGACCGCCGAAGCCGTCGAGGCGGCAGAACGGGCTGCACTCGCCAAGCCGCAGGAATAGCAACGCGTGGCGCATGAGACGCATTATCTGGTGCAGTCCTTCCGTGCGGGGAAGGGCGGGCGCCTGATCGCCGAGCCACCTCTGATTTTCAAGACGTCGGAACGCGCGCGCAATTCCGCAACAAACCTGGCCGCGACGAAACTCGGCGTTGTCGCCTATGCAACGTCCGGCGACGCCGAACTCGGCGAGTATGACGAGCCGGATATCCTGTTCAAGGCGGGCAAATTGCCCGCGCCATTCGACGAGAGCTGATCGCCTCGCCATAGCGCCTGGCGTGTCATCCACTGGAAAGAATCGAACAAACACTCATGAGCAGCAACACAACCTATTCGATAATCGCCAAACAGGACCGCACCTTCCACGTCATCATGGATAGTGGCGGTGGTGCGAAGGCCGTGACCGGTTTCGGCAGCGAACATGAGGCGACTGCCTGGATCGAGCAGACCAAGCGGATGCGCCAGATGTCGCATCCCAAAGGTAACAAGCCGCAGACCGGCAAATATTGCTTCTAACGCCCAGCCCGAACCCATTCGTGCCGCAATGCAACCGTGTTACACCGCAAACTGCGGATCGTGATGCCATTCCAGGAGATTCACCATGGCTAAAAATCGTGACAAAGGCGGCCGCGAAGCCAAGAAGCCGAAGGCTGATAAAAAGACTGTGATCGTGGCGCCCACTTTCCTGCCGCGTCAGCCCAAGCCGGCCCCTTCCTCCTCCGGCTCATCAGGTTCGGGCAACAAGTCGTAATCGCGTCTTTGTCCGCGCCTAAACACTTTTCGATCTTCAGGGATTTATCATGGCTTTTCAGGTAACCGCGCTGGCCCACCCCGAATTCGGCGCAAAGCTTCAATGCCTCACCTGTGCGACACGCTTCTACGACATGCAGAAAAGCCCCGCGCATTGTCCGAAATGCGATTCCATCGTCAAGCCGGTAGTGCGCGTCTTCTCGTCACGTCGTGTCGTAGACCACAAGCCGAAATTCCAGTTTTCCGCTCCTAAGCCCGTCGCTGACGACGAAGGCGCGATCGAGACCGTGGAGGATGATGCGGCCGAGGACGACGACGAGGACGCCGATGTCGACGCGGTTGATGTCGATGTGGAGGAAGCCGACGAATCTGCCGGAGACGGCACACCGCTTTCCTGAGACATAAGTTTAGGGAAATTCGGCTGAGATACAAAAAGGGCACCCAACTGGGTGCCCTTTTTTATGCGATTAATTGGCCGGTCTGGCGGCATGGCCCATCGGGCCACACCGCCAATGAAGTCCCGATCAGTAATCCATCCCGCCCATGCCGCCGCCGCCGCCACCGCTCGGACCATGGCCCGAGTCCTGCGGCTTGTCGGCAATCATCGCCTCGGTGGTGATCATCAGACCGGCAATGGAAGCGGCATGCTGCAGGGCAGTGCGCACAACCTTGGTCGGGTCGATGATGCCGGCCTTGACCAGGTCCTTGAACGCGCCGGACTGGGCATCGAAGCCGTAGGAATACTCGTCCTTCTCGATCGTCTTGCCGTTGATGACGGCGCCATCTTCGCCGGCATTTTCAGCAATCTGACGCATCGGTGCTTGCAGGGCCTTGCGGACAACCTCAACGCCGAAACGCTGATCGTCATTCTCGACCTTGAGCTTGGCAAGCACGAGGCTGGCACGCGCCAGGGCAACACCGCCACCCGGAACAATACCTTCCTCAACCGCAGCGCGCGTCGCATGCAGCGCATCGTCAACGCGATCCTTGCGCTCCTTCACCTCAACCTCAGTCGCACCGCCGACGCGGATGACGGCAACACCGCCAGCCAACTTGGCCAGACGTT
>CANJOG010000161.1 GCA_947475475.1 Acetobacteraceae bacterium | reverse complement strand
GGGCCGGCAGCCCGCCTTTTCTGAGCAGCCCCGCCAGCGCCTCGATGCGCGGGCTGAGACTGCCATCCGGCTCGCCCAGCTCAATCCGGCTATGGCTGCCCTCGACATGGATCTCGCCCGGAGCCGCCACCGTGCAGGGCGCATAGACCACGCCACCAATGGCGCGGGCGACGCCCATCCCATCCCACAGCGCGCCACCGGGATCGAGCGCGTCCAACCGCGTGCCGTCATGCGGTCCGCCATGGTGGTGGAAATACCACCAGGGAATGCCATTCATCAGAAACACCACCGGCGTTTCCGGCCCCAGCAGCGGCGCGATACTGCGCGCCACCTCCGGCAAAGATGGCGCTTTGACCGTGACAATCACCGCATCCTGCCGGCCCAGCACCGCAGGATTGTCCGACGCCTGCGGGCGCGAGATCATCGTGCCCGCCTCGGTGCGCACCATCAGCCCACGCTCCTGGATCGCCCGCAAATGCGCCCCGCGCGCCACCACCGAGACATCCGCCCCGGCTTCGGCCAGATGCGCCGCCACCATGCCGCCGATTGCCCCGGCGCCGAAGACGCAGATGCGCCGCATCATTTCCTCCATTTCCAATCGCTGCCACCATGGCGCGATGCTTCCCGCTTGACCATCGCCGCACTTCGTCCGACCTTTCCGGCCAACAACGCACTCACACGAGGGGAAACGCCATGGCCGATATCATCTTCGTCGTCCGCACCAATCCGACCGATGGGCGGCATCAAGAAATGAACCATTGGTACACCAACCGCCATATCGTCGACGTGGTCGGCATGGACGGCTTCGCCGCGGCGCAGCGTTTCACCATTACCGATGAGACGCAGCGCAATACCCATCGCTATGGCTATCTCGCGTTCTACGAGGCCGAGAATGTGAAAACCGCCATCACCTCGCTGGTGGCAGCGCGCGGCACGCCGAAAATGCCGATGTCCGACGCGCTGGGGCCGGATCGTGGTTCGACCTATTATGAGGCGGTGGATGGCAAGACTGGGCTGATTGGCGGCAAGGCGCGCAAGTCGGTCTATGTCGAATTTCTCAATCCTGCCGGTGAAGACAGCGACTTTGCCGCATCATACGTGGCGCAGACGCTGCCGGCGATCGGCGCCCTGCCCGGTTTTGCCGGTGGCCGCCTGCTGCGCGCCCATGCCGACACGCCCACCACACCGGTGTTTCGCTATGTTGCTATCTACGAACTTGCCGACCAGGCGCTCGCCATCCAGTTCCTCGCCACCGCGAAAATCCCCAGCCCGGCCCGCAGTGCAGAGATCGAAGCGTTCTTCTTTACCGCCGTCTGCGAGCGCCTGGCCAAGCAGGATGCGCTCAGGCTGCTCGCCGCCTGAGCCGCAGGCCGCCTCAATCGCGAAAGTCGGGCGCCTCGCGGTCCAGCCGGCGCAGCATAGCTGGCCAGGCGAGCTGATTGGCCGCCTTGTCGAGAACCCGGCGCACCATTTCGTCGGTCTTCTCGGCAATGCCGGGCAGCGGGTGATGCAGGCCATCGCGCCCCGCCGTCATGGCGCGAGTCTGGGCTGAACAGGCACGTTCGAAACTGTACATGCGGAACCAGGCTTCGGCGGGCGTTTCGCCGACCGTCAATGTACCGTGATTCCAGAGCAGCAGATTGTGTTTGTCACCAAAATCGCGCTGCAAGCGTACACGCTCGTCAAGATCATTGGCCGGGCCTTCAAACTCGTGCGTCGCCATGTCCGAGCAGACCACCATCGCGGTCTGCGTCAGTGGCATCAGACCGCAGGCCTGGGCGGAGACCGCCATGCCGTCGATCGTGTGCAGGTGCATGACGCATTTGGCGTCCTCGCGGGCCATATGGATGGCACTGTGAATGGTGAAACCGGCTGGGTTCACCTCGTAGGGTGTTTCCTCGACCTTGTTTCCGTCGATTCCGATCTTCACCAGTTTGGAGGCGGTGATTTCGCCGAACAGCACGCCGAACGGGTTGATCAGGAAGTGATGCTCCGGCCCCGGCAGGCGCATCGAGATATGGGTGGCAATGCCATCGTCCCATCCGTGTAAATCCACGAGACGGAAACAGGCGGCGAGGTCGATGCGGGCCTGACGTTCGGCGTCGGTCATGAAGGTATCCTCCCTGGAGCAACCGAGCCTGCCCCAGGGCGCGTCATCAGGCAATGTCAAGCAGGGTCAGAGATAGCGCAGCACCACAAAGCCGCCGATCACGCCGGCGGCCACCAATGTCGTCACCAGGGTCAGCCGCCGCTCGATGAAATCGCGCACCGGATCGCCAAAGGCGCGCAACAGGCCAGCGACGATGAAGAATCGTGCGCCCCGCGTCACCACGCTCGCCAGCATGAAGGTGCCGAAGGAGAAGCCCGCCGCACCGGCGGCAATAGTGACTATCTTGTAGGGAATCGGCGTCAGCCCCTTCACCAGAATGACCATCAGACCGTAGTCGCGGAACGTGTCCACAAAACGGTTGAACGCCTCCTGATAGCCATAGGAATTGATGATAGGCTGGGCGAGTTCGTGCAGCAGCGCGTAGCCGATGAACCAGCCAAAGGCGCCGCCGGCGACGCTGGCGAGTGTGCAGATCGCTGCGAGCGTCCAGGCCCGGCGGGGCTTGGCCAGCGCCATGGGCACCAGCAACACATCCGGCGGGATGGGGAAAAAACTCGCCTCGGCAAAGGCAATAATGGCCAGCCAAAGCGGCGCGCGCCGGCTCGCGGCCAGGGTCAGCACCCAATCGTACAGACGTCGCAGCATGTTCGCTCCTGGTTGGGACTTCCCCAGACCGGGCGGCAATGCCACGAACCGTCGTCTCGAGGCAACAGCCGCAGCCGGGCGGCCGCCGGTATTACTCCCGCCGCGCCTCAAACAAGCTGGCAGGAAAACCGCCTGGAGGGTGCCACAATCTCTTCCTGTGCCGCGATCAGCTGCAATTCCCGCGTGCCGGCGGCGACGGTGCGGCTGAGCAGGCCGAAGATCGACCTGGCCGCATTCTCCAGCGCCGCGCTGGCCTGCCCGGTGGTCAGGCGGTGATGCAGGAACAGCGCGGCAATCGCATCTCCCGCCCCGTTGATCGACAGCGGCAACAAGGGCGTGCGCAGGAGGTAGTGGTGCCCGCCCTCGGCGGCGAGCATGTCCAGCGCGTCCGCAGGCGTGGATTCGGTGCGCAGCGAGGTCACCAGAACGCAACGCGGCCCGCGCGCCAGCAAGGCATCGGCGGCGGCTTTGGCCTCGTCCAGCGTGGTGATGCTGCGGCCCGTCAGATATTCCAGTTCGAACTGGTTGGGTGTGAGAATATCGGCCGCCGGCACGGCCTGGTCGCGCATCATTTCGGGGATGCCCGGCCGGACGAAAATGCCGCGCCCGACATCGCCGATCACCGGATCGCAGCAATAGAGCGCCGCCGGATTGGACGCACGCACACGGGAAACGGCGTCCAGAATGGCATGGCCGATCCCGGCATCGCCCATATAGCCGGACAGCACCGCATCGCATCTGGGGAGCACGCCCCGCGCGGCAATACCGTCCACCAGGGCGGTGACATCCGCCCCGGTGAAGACATTGCCGGTCCAGGCGCCATAGCCGGTGTGGTTGGAGAACTGCACCGTATTGATCGCCCAGACCTCATTGCCCAGGCGCTGCAACGGAAAGACCGCCGCCGCATTGCCGACATGGCCGTAGGAGACCCAGGACTGGATCGACAGAATGTTCACGCGCAGCGGCCACCATCCACTGGCAGCAGCACGCCGGTGATGAAGCTGCTTTCATCCTGCGCCAGCCAGACGCAGGCATTGGCGATATCGGCCGGGGTGGACATGCGGCCGAGCGGGATGGAAGCGGTGAATTTGGCGCGCAATTCCGGCGTGTCCGGCCCGCCCATGAATTCGGTCATCAGCGGTGTGGCGCCAATCACCGGGCAGACCGCATTGACGCGGATATTATCCGGCGCCAGTTCGGTCGCCATGCAATTGGTGATGATATTCACGGCCCCTTTGGTGCCGTTGTACCAGACCAGACCGGGGCGCGGACGGATGCCGGCGGTCGAGCTGATATTGACGATCGAGCCGCCCCGCCCCTGCGCGCGCAGCACCGGCACGGCGGCTTTCGCCATCAGGTAGATGGATTTCACATTCACATCGTAGATGCGGTCGAAGGTCGCTTCATCCACATCGAGCATCGGCTGGTTGCGATGCGTGGTGCCGGCATTGTTCACCACAATGTCCAGCCCGCCAAAATGCCGCACGGCGGCATCGACCATGGCCTGCACATGCGCGGCCTTGGAGACATCGCCCTGGATGGGAATGGCACAACCGCCCATCGACGCCGCGACCCGGGCGACGGAATTGCCGTTCAGATCGGCAAGCACCAGCTTGGCGCCCTGGGCGAAATAGGCCCGGGCAATGCCTTCGCCGAAGCCCTGGCCGGCGCCGGTGATGATGGCGATCTTGTTGTTGAGTTGCATGGCAACACCTTCGACAGGATAACAGGAAACTCGAACCTGCCGATCCCGTAGGGTGGGCTTCAGCCCACCACTCGCGGCGTTTCGATGCGCGGCAAGATGGTGGGCTAAAGCCCACCCTACGGGGTTTGCGGCTTGCGGTTACTGCTGCACGTAAGGCTTGCCCGGCGAGGGCGGCGGGGCGAGGCTGGCCGTGTGCAGGCGGAAGGCATCGGGGATCTGCACGCCGGGGTCCGTGTCGCTCGGGATCACCTTGGTGAAATCGTCGTAGCCGAACAGCATGTGATCTTCCTTGCGGAAATACATCTCGCCCTTCGGGGTATGGAACTTCGTTGTCTCCAGCGCGGTGATCAGCGATTCCGTATCGGTCTTGCCGCCTGTCGCCCGGATCGCGGCGGCGAGTGCGAGGACCACGATGGCGCCGTAATGCAGATAGCCGCTGGGAAATTTGTCGCCCGTCTCGGCCACATATTCCTTGTAGAATTGCTGCGAGACCGGCTCATCCTCATGCAGTCCGGGATACCAGCTGGCGAGCGTCCAAAGGTTGGTCGGCATGTTCTTGCGCAGCGCCTTGAGCACCGAGATATCCAGCGTCTGGTCCAGCACCGCCTTGAACTGGTCGCCGAGATTATAGGCGCGCGCCTGCTGCCAGAAGGTGACGCCGTCTGCGCCGACCACGAAGTTATAGAAACCGTCCGCCTTGGAATTGGCCACCTGGGTGATCTGGTTGCGGAAATCGGACGTGCCGAACTTGGTGATCTGCGGCGGCAGGAATTCCGGCGCCGGCTTGCCGGCGGCGGCGTATTCCGCCTTCAGGAAGCGCTGGAAATTCGTGTAGCTGTCGATATAGGCCTGACTTTCCGAAATCACGCTGGCATAGCGCGTCACATTGGGGAATTTCGCGAAGGCCAGCTTGGCCAGGCCATTGGCGCGCAGCAGGTCATTATCCAGCGCCGGGAAG
>CANJOG010000160.1 GCA_947475475.1 Acetobacteraceae bacterium | reverse complement strand
GAGGCATCGCCATAGGGATTGCCGCCCGGCCCGGCCGCGCCGGATTCACCCAATCCCCAATCGGCGGTCAGCTTGCTGCGCGTGGTCTCCGCCAGAAGCACCGCATAGGGCTCGGTGGAGGAGCGCATATCGCCAACAGTTTCCTTGGTGATGCCGAGATAGGTGGCCCGCGCCTTGCGCGTATAGTTCACCGATCCGCCGCGGAAATATTTCGAGGCACCAGGAATGGCGAGCAGGACAGCCGAGATGAGCCCGCCCGAGGATGATTCGGCGATGGCAACGGTCTGGCCGCGCGCGGTGAGAATGGCGGCGATCCGCGCGGCGCGGGGGATGAGCGTCTGCATTGGGCGTTTCCTGTCCGTCCTCGAGAGGCGGGCAGGTTAGGCAATTAAACCCGCCGCGCCTACTCCCGCCCCCAGCCGAGGCTCAGGGCAGCTTGTGCAGGCTCGGATAGGCCGGCCAGCGGCCCGGCAGCACATGGCGCAGCCGCGGCGGGATCGCCGGCTCCACGCCAAGTTCGGCGGCGGCATGCCAGGCCCAGCGCGGATCATCGAGAAAGCCGCGCGCCACCGCAACGAGGTCGGCGCGGCCGGAGGCGATGATTTCCTCGGCCTGCATCCCGCTGGTGATCATGCCGACCGTCATGGTGGCAATCCCGCTCTCCCGCTTCACCTGCTCGGCCATGCCGACCATATAGCCCGGCACGATCGGCGGGATGGTCACATCCGGCGCGGTCGCACCGCCGGAGACGGTGACATAATCCAGCCCCGCCTCGGCAAATGCCCGCGCGGCGATGGCAGCCTGTGCGGTGGTCATGCCCTCGGGGTGCCAGTCCGATCCGTTCATCCGCATGCCGAAAGCCTTGCCGCGCGGCCAGACGGCACGGACGGCGCGGATCACCTCCAGCGGGAAGCGCATCCGCTTCTCATGGCTGCCGCCATAGGCATCGGTGCGCTTGTTGGCCAGCGGGGAGAGGAATTCGCTGATCAGATAGCCATGCGCGCCATGCAGCTCGATGAGCGAGAAGCCGGCGCGGTCGGCCCGCAGCGCCGCCTCGGCGAAGGCGGCCACCACGCGGCCGATATCTTCCTGGGTCATGGCATCCGGCACCTCGTAGCCATTGCCGAAGCCGATGGCCGAGGGCGCACAGCCGCGCCAGCCGCCATCTGCGATGGCCACACCGCCCATGCCGCCAATCCCGGAGGAGGCCTTGCGTCCGGCATGGCCAAGCTGGATACCAATCGCGGTGTCGGAAAATTCCCTGATGCCGGCGATCAGTCTCGCCAGCGCCTCTTCCTGCGCGTCATTCCAGATGCCCAGGCATTTCGCCGAAATACGGCCAATCGGCTCGACGCCCGTGGCTTCCATGATCACCACCCCGGCGCCGGACATCGCGAGCCCGCCGATATGCGCCCAGTGCCAGGCGGAGGCGACACCTTCATTGCCGGCATACATGCACATAGGCGAGACGGCGATGCGATTGGGCAGGTCCAGCCCGCCGATACGGATGGGCGAAAAGAGTGTCGTCACGGTTCCGGGTCTCCCACTTCTTGGTGTCGTTCTAGCGGGAATTGCCGGGATTGCAGACCCCGCTTGGCCCATCAGTCCGGAAAAGCAATCCGCCCACCCGGCATCGGGCGGGGGACGCCTGTCGTTCCGGGGAAGCTAAGCGGCAGCCCGAGCCGGACGCGCTCGGCCAGCAGGGCAAAGCATTGCGCCTCGATGGCATCGCCGTCCCAACCCTCCGCCTCGACCGGATCGACCGGGACGCCAAGTTCGGCGCGCAACGCGTCCATGATCGCGGCATTGAGCCGCCCGCCGCCACAGACCAGCCAGCGGAGTGGCCTCGCCGGCAGATGCGGCAGGGCGGCGGCGACGGTGCGGGCAGTAAAAGCGGCGAGTGTGGCCGCGCCATCGGCGAGCGACAGCCCCGCCACCGCCTCCAGCGCGCCATGGAAATCCAGCCGGTCCAGCGATTTCGGGCCCGGGCGGCGCAGATATTGATTGTCCAACAGCCTCGCCAGCACCGCCTCATCTGCCCGTCCTGACGCCGCCAGCGCACCATCCGCATCGTAACGGGCACCGGTATGGCGATGCACCCAGTCATCCAGCAGCGCATTGGCCGGGCCGGTATCGAAGGCGAGCAAATCTGCTCCCGCCCCCACAAAGGACAGGTTCGCCACCCCGCCGAGATTGAGAAAACACACCGGCTTTGTCAGGCCAGACGCCAGACTCGCGTGATAGATCGGCGCAAAGGGCGCGCCTTGCCCGCCGGCGGCGACATCGGCGGAGCGGAAATCCCAGGCCACTGGCAGGCCGGTCAGGCTTGCCAGCAGCGCCGCATCGCCGATCTGCCAGGTCCGGCGCAGCTCCGGCCGGTGCAGGATGGTCTGGCCATGGAACCCCAGAATATCGGCGGGCTGGGCCAGCGCCCGCACCGCCTCGGCATGCACGCGCGTCATCCGCGCCGTGGCATCCAGCAGGGCCGGATCGTCCGGGGAAAGCGTGGGCGCCCGGTCCAAAATCTCCCGCAGATCCGCCCGCAAGGCGTCGTCATAGGGCAGTGTCAGGGCCGGGCCGGTGGCCTCCACGCGCGTCCCGTCCGTCTCGATCCAGGCTGCGGCGACCCCGTCCAGCGAGGTTCCGCTCATCAGCCCGATTGCCCGCGCCATTCCCCGCCGTCCCTCTCTGTGGTAGCCGCGCATCCTTCACACGATCCGCCGGGAAGTCACGCTATGTCGACCAGCGATTTTCTCCGCGATGCCAAGCAGCGCGGCTTTCTGTTCCAGTGCACCGACGAGGAGGCGCTGGATGCGGCGCTGCGCGCGGGCACGCTCTCCGGCTATATCGGCTTCGACTGCACGGCGGACAGCCTGCATGTCGGCTCGCTGGTGCAGATCATGCTGCTCCGCCTGATGCAGCGCCACGGGCACAAGCCTGTCGTCCTGCTCGGCGGCGGCACCACCCGCATCGGTGACCCCTCCGGCCGCGACGAAAGCCGCCAGATGCTCACCGATGAGCAGATCGCAGCGAATATGCGCGGCATCCGCCGGGTGTTCGACCCGTTCATCCGTTTCGGCGACGGCGCCTCGGACGCCATCCTGACCAATAATGCCGAATGGCTGGATGCGCTGTCCTATATCGGTCTGCTGCGCGATATCGGCACGCATTTCACCATCAACCGCATGCTGACCTTCGACAGCGTGAAACTGCGGCTCGATCGTGAGCAGCCGCTGACTTTCCTCGAATTCAACTACATGATCCTGCAGAGCTACGATTTCCGCGAGCTCAACCGCCGGCATGGCGTGGCGCTGCAAATGGGCGGCTCGGATCAGTGGGGCAATATCATCAGCGGCGTCGAGCTGGTCCGTCGCACCGATGCCAAGACCGTCTTCGGCCTGACCACGCCACTGATCACCACCGCCTCTGGCGGCAAGATGGGCAAGACCGCAAAGGGCGCCATCTGGCTCACCGCCGACCGGCTGTCGGCTTATGATTACTGGCAGTTCTGGCGCAACACCGAGGATGCCGATGTCGGCCGTTTCCTCAAGCTGTTCACTGACCTGCCCTTGGACGAAATCGCCCGGCTTGAAGCCCTCCAGGGTGCGGAGATCAACGAGGCCAAGAAAGTGCTGGCCACCGAAGCGACATCGCTTGCCCATGGCCGCGCCGCCGCCGAAGAAGCCGCCGAGACCGCGCGCCGCGCCTTCGAGGAAGGCCAGGCCGCCGACACGCTGCCGACCCATCTGGTCAGCGCCGAAGCGCTGGGCGCCGGCATCGCTGTCGCCAAGCTCTTCGCCGAATCCGGACTTGCCGCCTCGAACGGTGAGGCACGCCGGCTGATCAAAGGTGGCGGGGCGCGAGTGAATGACGAGGTGGTCGCCGACGAGGCGCGTCTCATCGGCACCGGCGATCTGCGCGACGGAGCGGTGAAGTTGTCATCCGGGCGCAAACACCACCGGTTGATCAGGATTGGCTGATCCGGATCGGCTGATTGGACAGGCAATGAAAAGCCTGGGATCATCTCGCTTGAGTGCAGGGCGCGGCCTCTGACGCGCGACAGGAGGCCGCTTGATCCATAATAATTACGCCCATTGGAGCAAGACCGAGTATCTCAACACGGATACTTTCTGGTGCGCCATCACCCGCTTCAATGTCCGGATGAAGGATTTTGCCGACGAAGCCGAATTCCAGGCGTTTTCGGAATCGCGCGTGCTGCCGTTCCTCAACTGGTGCGTCAAGAGCGTGCAACGCCAGATCATCGGCTACCACAAGCACTATGTCCTGTTTGACGAAACCTGGGCCAGGCGCGCGGTCGAATTGGCGGAGATCATCGGCTGGGATCGCTTCTGCCCGGTGATCGTGCCGCGCGATCATGGCCCGACCGCCTCCATCGTTGACCTCAAACAGGCCCATCTGAACGCGGACGCCGCCGGATTCGATTTCGTCGCCAGCACGCGGCTGGACAGCGATGACATGCTGGCCACCCGCTACACGGCATTCGTTGACGATATGATTGCTGCCGTCCGCAAGGATTACCAGGCCCCGCTGGCCATCAACTTTCCTTACCAATTGCGCAAGGATGGCGACCGGGTCGGCGTCTATGTCGCCACGGTATCGGCCGAATCAACCACCTGGGAACCGGCCGGCGCGGTGCGCACGGGCTATAGTGTCGGCCACCATCAGCTGCGCCAGGCATTCGAGCTGTTCGAGTGCGGGACCAAATACCCCATGGTGCTGGTCAATCGCCATGCAAGCAATATCGGCTTCTTCGACTGGCACGACCTCAAGCTGCTGGCCGATCCGGAAGCGGTCTTGCAGGAAAGTTTTGGCATCGGCATGGCGGACCTGGAGCCACCGGCGGCACCCAATCTGGCATGAGGAGGGGAAGCGCCTGGCGGCACCGGGGCGTCATGCAGGTGACAGCCCGATGACGCAGCTTCCCGCCGCGCAACAATACCATGGATGGCTTCACCAGCCTCGTTCCATGGCGTATCAGGTACGTCTATATCGTCGGCGGTATTGAACCGCGTGCCTGGAGTTCGGTTTCTTGGACAGCAACAAGCCTACTGACATCATCCGCTTCGCCGTGCTGGGGTCCTGCGTGTCGGCGGATTCCTTCTATGGCGAGCTTGGCCGGCATGTTGCCTATTTCTCCGGCCGTTCGACACTCTGCGCCCGCGCGCAGAAGGCGATCGATTTTGAATTGCTGGACGGCTATCATGCCGAACAGTAGCGCATGGAGGACGGCGCCATCCCGGACCTCGACCGTTGCAAAATCCGTCCGATGCGGCGTAAGGTGCCTCTAGCAGGCTGCGGAAATTCATCACTTGTGGTCGGATAGCTTCTGTATCTGGCTGACCATTTGTGTGGTTCGCGGTGACGGTACGTCCAAACTCTGCGGTATTTGACCTTCGGCAGGCCGGTGTTCGTCATTGCGGTGTGGCCAGAAG
>CANJOG010000159.1 GCA_947475475.1 Acetobacteraceae bacterium | reverse complement strand
GATCACTCCTGGATCCCCCGACCAGTCAGTCAGGGGGAGGTCAAAACATGGGTCAGTTCTCAGTGAAAAATTCCGCCATCCCGGGTCAGGTCTCAGTGGAAATCAACAGGCCAGGCCCATTCCACGATCGGAGCGATGAATAAAGGTGCTTTCGTCAGCTTCATCAATCTCGGCAATTGAGGTCGCACCTGGCATCTCGTCGGCACCGGCTAAGTCCCATTGCCCAGGACTAGTCATGGTAGAACTGGCCAGGCGCTGAGAATTTCCATTTCTGTTGCAGATGCGTTGATGGACTGTGTTATGACTGGGCCGAAAAGGCACAAACGAGGCACGGCGTGACAGTGTCGTGCCGACAGGGAGGAAAAATGCCGGAGATAAAGGCTGATTGCGCCTTCAATGTAATGGGCACGTTGAGCCGCAGACAGATATTGGCATTGCTCTCCACCACCTGCGGAGCATCATCGATGTTTGCGCCGGGGATAGCCGCAACCGCTGCTGAGGTTAGTCGTGATTTTGCGGCGCTGATCAAGGCCGCGAAGGCCGAAGGAAGCCTCACTCTTTATTCAGCGGCAACCGAGAATGTCTGCAAGCGCGTGGCGGAGGGGTTTGCGGCCAAATACGGAATTAAGACCGACTATCTGAGGTTGGCGGGCGTTCCGCTAGAGCAACGTTATGCCAGTGAAGCCGTTTCCGGAAATGTCGCGGCTGACGTACTTCTCCTTGCCAGCGATGTGGCGGGCTATGCGAAACTCGGCCTCGAGAAAGGGTGGTTCGAACCAATCGAGTCAACCGGCTTGCCGGCCCTGACCAGCGGGGAGTTCCCATCGAAATATGTGCGGGGGACGAGTGCGGTCGTCCAGATCGGGCCTTGGCTGATTGGCTACAACACGGAAACTGTCGCCAAGAAAGACATCCCACGTGAATGGACCGATGTCCTCAAGCCGATGTTCAAAGGCAAGATTTTTATCCCCGATCCGGCAAATTCCGATGCCTATCTCGATTGTTGGGCACTGCTTCTGGATCGTTATGGCGAGTCTTTTTTTACGCAATTGCGCGCCCAGGAGCCGCGGCTAATCACCGGTGCCAACATCGCTGTGCAACGGGTGGCGGCAGGCGAGGGGGCCCTCGTCTTTCCACAGATTGTGGATTCAATCGCGCCGACAAAGGACAAGGGTGCGCCAATAGAAACCGTCACACCTGATTTTACCACCGGTGTGGAAATGCAGGTACTTCTGACCAGTGCCACCAATGCCAAGCACCCGAATACAGCGCGGCTTTTCGTGAACTACATCCTCTCGAAAGAGGGCAATCTGGTTCTCAATGGCGCTCCCGGAATCCCCAACATGTACGATGTCAGCGGGCTGCCCAGGGAATACCAGTCACCCAGGCCGGAGACGCAGAGCCGTAAGAGCGATATCCTACGTCTGTTCAAGAAGTAGTCGCGGGACAGTTTCGGCGTATCAAGAAATTCTCTGGCTGACGTAACGAAAATACGCCGCCGTCAGCCAGAGGTTGACTATCTGTATCACGCAGCCGCGTTTTGCACCGGTCCAATGATATCCGAGACCTTGGGGCCAATCCGTGATGCAATCTCGCGCATGGCGGGCAGGTCGAATCCATAGACGCTGGCACAGTTTTCGCCGATCATCAGGCGGACCTCGTCCTCCGGAACGCCTTCGAACAATTCGCGTGTCCTCTCACCGGAAACCGGCCAGGTGCCTTCCGGATGCGGGTAGTCCGACCCCCACATGATGTTGCGCACGCCAATATGCTCGCGGAAGTCGATCTCCATGCGGGAAGAATGCGCCGAGGCGCCGATGAAACATTGCCGGTGCCAATACTCACTCGGCTTCATCGAGATCGCATCCTTGACCTGATCCGGCCGGCGCTGTTTTGAAAGATATCCGTCGAAATAACCATTGAACCAGAGCGGCGCCATGCCACTGGATTCGGTCGGGCAGAATTTCAGCCCAGGATAGCGTTCGAAAACACCACTCCACAACAGGAACCAGAACGGCCTGAAGGTCACAAAGCCGTTTTCGAGTGACGCGCAATTGCGCGGGCCACCGTAATCAGGGCCGGCCGCCGACGCATGTGTTGTCATCGGCATGCCGTAATCCTGGCACGCCGCCCAGACCGGTTCGTAGCGCGGATGGTGCCAGAATGATTCGTAACCATCGTGGGTGAGTTGCAGCGCTGGCAGCATGATGCCGCCAAAGAGTCCATTTTCACGCGCCCAGGCAATTTCGCGCGCGGTGTCCTCCGGTTCATCCATTGTGACCAGGGCGACACCGGCATGGCGGCCCGGATTGGATTGGACGAATTCGGCAAGCCACCGGTTATGCGCCCGGCAACCCGCCAGGCGCAGCTCATAGGAAAGCTTCTGGCGGAATTCGCGCAGCACGAAGCCAACGCCAAAGGGCGGATAGTTCTTCTGGCTGCCGTCGCAGAATACGACTTCGCCGGCAATTCCCTCGCGATCCAGCTCTCGTGCCCGCACGGTTGGATCCCAATTCCCGAGATGCCCCATGCTCTCTTCCATCGCCGTCAGATATTGCTTCTGACGCTCGGCGGACATTGTTTCGAGCTGAAACGGCATCTGCTTCTTCATCGATTCCTCATCGAGAACCGATTTCAGCAGAGCATTGCTCCAACGATCGTATTCCTCCCGATATTGCGGGTCGAGATACTTCCGGTAGATGTACCAAGGCGCGCCGGCATGACAATCCGACGAAATCATCATCAGCCGATCCATGGAATCATCTCTCCAGTTATATTAAGGCACGAATAATTTCCGATGACGCTGTCAGGCTGCGGAAAGTATGCGTCCGCTCGCCTCACCGACAAGTGTGGTGCGGCACATATGGCGAATCTGCCCGGGAGCAAAATCGCCCGCAGCCAGATGCAGCGTGCAGCGATTGTCCCACATCACCAGATCATGGCGCGTCCAGCGGTGCCGGTAGGTATATTCCGCCCGCGTTGCGTGCCGCGCCAGATAGTCGATCAACCCGGCACTCTCCTCGCGTGTCATGCCATGGAAATGGCTGGCGACGGCGGGGTTGATATAGAGCGCCTTGCGGCCGGTTTCCGGATGCGTACGAACAAGCGGCTGAATCGCAGCGGGCACGTCGGCATGATCGCCTGCCTCCTTGCCAGGACTGCTACGTTGCGTTGCCAGCCGCACATCATGCACCAGTTCCAGTGGTTCGATCATCTGTTGCAGGGCCGGTGACAGCGTTTCGTATGCGAGATAGAGATTGGCAAACCAGGTGTCGCCGCCAACCTCCGGCAGTTCATGGCAATGCAGCAGGGACCCGGTGGGAGGGCGTGTTGTGACCGAGCCGTCGGTATGCCAGACGCGTCCGACATTGGCCGATTCCGATGGCTTGCCATCAATGAGCTTGTTGGTGACTTCGAAGATTTCGGGATAAGACGCGTTCTGCCGGTAGCGTTTGACCGGATGCGCTTCCAGTTCGCCGAAATTCCGGCTGAACGCGATATGCTGGTCCAGCGTCAGGTCCTGACCACCAAAGACGAGCACGCCGTGATCGAGCCATGCCTGCCGGATGGCCGCGACCACATCAGGGCCGAGTGGCGCCGTGATGTCCAGATCGCGCACCTCGGCACCAAGTCCATAGGCAAGACGGCGAATTGTGAGTTTCATCGCGGCGGCTTCCCTATTGCGCGTTGAGCATCCCGCTCCACCTGGTCTTCAGCCTGTCGATCGCCTCAGAGCTCATCGGTGGGAAATCGATCTTGATGGACTCGGGATCGAGCGATCCGGGGATTCCTTTACGCGGACTGGCACTTTCCCCACGTCCGTTCCAGGTCGTCTGGCCGCGCTCCGACATCAGGTAGTTCATGAAAACCTGCGCCGCGTTCGGCCGCTTGGACCAGCCAAGAATGGCGCCAGTATAGCCGACACCAAAGCTCGGTGACGGCACTACCATCTTGACGGGTGCACCCATATCCATCAGTGGCCGGATGGTGGTGACAGTCGCGAAAGCAATGGCGGCGAATTCTCCGGCCGCGAGAGCCTGAGAGGCGGGAGCGCCGCCCGTATCCATGCGCGGCTTTTGCGCCGCGAAGCCGCGCATGAAATCCGCCCCCTGGGTTTCCTCAAGCCAGTTATACCAGATCGCGAGCGTCGGGCTGCCGATCTCCGTGGTGGCCAGCTTACCCTTCAACTCCGGCCGCAGCAGGTCACGGTAGCCGGTCATCGGCGTTTTCACGAGCTCGGAATTATAAGCGAAGACCATCGGCTCAGTCGCCAGCACCGGTGTAGCGCCACGCAGCATCGCCTGGGCCGGCCAGGTTTTCGCATCGGGCCCGATGGGTGCGATGAGTGACCCATCCTTGGCATGCTGCTCATACCAGGGCTTGACCGCGATTTCCGTGGCGATGATGACATCGGCGCCATCTACGCCGGAATTGCGCTCAGCGTCGATTTTGGCGATCACGCCAGAGGCAACCCAAATCCGGCTATATTCGAGCCTGATGCCCGGATTCGCCTTTTCGAAATCAGCCCGGAGCCGATCGAGCAAGGGCGCGACGGGGCTGGCATACAGCACGACCCGGCCTTCCGCGCGCGCCTTGGTTTCGATTGATGCCCAGGCCGGGTCTGAAGCTTGTCCGACCGCCTGCGCGCTGGCCTGGCTGCATGCGACGGTCAGGCCGGTCACAAATAGCCAGCTCGCGGCATGGCGACGCCAACTGGAATTCTGGTCCGGACGCATGTCGATTGTCGCTGTCATGGCACGTCGATTCCCCCGGTGGCCTCTGGGCTCTTTCACGGAGCCGACGCCACTCACTTTCTATCGCTTACCCATAGATTTCTGGATTGGAGGGCGCGCGTCAATCCCGCCTGCGCCGAAATGAACAGAATCGGAATTTCTGGAGGTTACAGCGTCCAAATATGATGGAGCCAGGACGAAGCGTCAGCAATCGCGCCAATACGGCGGAGGAACGACCGGGGCGGTGCCCCGATCGTCCGTCCAGTGCGGTCTAGCGCGGCAGCGTGGTGCTACCCATGAGGAATTCGTCGACCGCGCGGGCGCATTGGCGGCCTTCGCGAATGGCCCAGACAACCAGCGACTGGCCGCGCCGCATATCGCCGGCGGAGAACACGCCGTCAATCGAGGTGCGGTAGTCCACCGTATTAGCCGCGACATTGCCGCGCGGATCGCGGTTCAGGCCGGCGCTTTGCAGCAGGCCTTCCTCACGCGGGCCGGTGAAGCCCATGGCGAGCAGAACCAGGTCAGCCTTGAGTTCGAAGGCGCTCCCAGGGACTTCCTGCATGGTCATGCGGCCATCCGGTTGCTTGATCCATTCGATGCGCGCGCATTCCAGCGCACGGATGACGCCGTTTTCGCCAATGGCGCGCTTGGTCAGCACGGCGAAATCGCGCTCGCAGCCTTCCTCATGGGAGGACGACGTGCGCAATTTCAGCGGCCAATTCGGCCAGGTCAGCGCCTTGTTTTCGCGCTCAGGAGGCTTCGGCATGACTTCGAGCTGCACGATG
>CANJOG010000158.1 GCA_947475475.1 Acetobacteraceae bacterium | reverse complement strand
GTAAGCCAAAACAGGTCACTCATGGCGGACACCTCCGCCAATCTCAGAATCATTCAAACCCGCGTCGGCGCAAGTAAATTAATGGGTCCTGAGCCTAGATGGTCGGATGCTGAATATGAGGGCATTTTTGTGTTATCTCCTCGGTTATTTGTGTTTTTTGGGATTATTTACACTGGGTTTAGCGGTTTTCGCAACGTTGATGCGTGATGCAGTTATTTCGTGGACCGGTGGCTTCCCGATTATCCAGGAACTGGTCCGATATGCAGGCGCGCTTGTGCTGTTCCTTCTTTTGTCTTTTTTGTCTGTTACGGTTTTTTGGTCCCTGTATTTTTTGACCGATGTTGTAAATCGGAAATAGAGGTGGGCTGAAGCCCACCCTACGGATTTGGTAATTTTAATGGAAGTCTCTTGATTTTTGCAGGGGGCGTTCGTTTCTGGGGTGTTTTGGGGAGCGGGCGCGGGGTGGCGCAGGGGTTTCGGTGAGGCGGTGCAGGGCGGCGCTGCGGTCTTCGAGATGTTCGGCGATGAGGTGGATGACGCCTTCTTCGGAGCGCTGGACTTCGCCCTGGACGAGGATGAGGGAACTGCCGAGGATTTCGCGGCGGTAGGTTTGAATCATCGAGGCCCAGATGACGATGTTGGCGGTGCCGGTTTCGTCCTCGATGGTGGCGAAGACGACGCCGCCGGCGGTGCCGGGGCGTTGGCGGACCAGGACGATGCCGGCGACTTTGAGTTTTCTGCCATGTGGGGTCTGGGAAAGTTCGGCGCAGCTGGCGATGGACTCGCGCGCGAAATCGGCGCGGAGGAAGCGCAGCGGGTGGGCTTTGAGCGACAGGCCGGTGGATTGGTAATCCTCCATCACATGCTCGGGGATGGGCATGGGGGGGAGTGGCGCTGGTTCGGGCTCGCGCGTTTCGGTGAAGAGCGGGAGTTGGGCGAGCGAGGCGCGCGGGGCATCGTCGAGGCCGCGCACGGCCCAGAGGGCGGCGCGGCGGTCGAGGCCGATGCCGCGGAGTGCGTCGGCTTCGGCGAGGAGCACCAGGGCGGCGCGGGGCAAAGTGAGCCTGGCGAGGGCTGGGAAGTTTGCCGGGCGGGACTGGGTGATTACCTCGGCCCAGTCTTCGTGAAAGCCGGTGATCTGGCGCAGGCCGAGGCGGAGTGCGCCGTCCGGTTCGAGCGTGTTGTTCCAGGTGCTGGTGGCGATGTCGGCGGCTCTCGTGGGGACGCCGTGGGTGCGGGCGTCGCGGACGATCTGGGCGGGGGCGTAGAAGCCCATGGGCTGCGAATTCAGCAGCGCGCAGGCGAAGGCGGCCGGGTGGTGGCATTTCAGCCAGGCTGAGACATAGACGAGCCAGGCGAAGCTGGCGGCATGGCTTTCTGGAAATCCGTAGGTGCCGAAGCCTTCGATCTGGCGGAAGCAGGCTTGCGCGAAATCCTCCGCATAGCCGCGCGCGGTCATGCCGTGCACCATTTTTTCCCTGAATGAATGAATCGTGCCCATGTGGCGGAAGGTCGCCATGGAGCGGCGGAGCTGGTTGGCTTCTCCGGGGGTGAATTTTGCCGCGTCGATGGCGATTTTCATGGCCTGTTCTTGAAAGAGTGGCACGCCGAGGGTGCGGCCGAGGACGCGGCGGAGTTCGTCGGGCGGACCGTGTTCGGGGGCGGGCGAGGGGAAGGTGACGTCTTCCTTGCCGGTGCGGCGGCGCAAGTATGGATGGACCATGTCGCCCTGGATGGGGCCGGGGCGGACGATGGCGACTTCGATGACCAGGTCGTAGAAACAGCGCGGTTGCAGGCGCGGCAGCATGTTCATCTGGGCGCGGCTTTCGACCTGGAAGACGCCGAGTGAATCACCCCGGCAGAGCATGGCGTAGGTGGTCGGGTCCTCGCGTGGGATGTCGGCGAGATCCTTGATGCCGATCAGCGAAAATGCCTTGCGGATGCAGGTGAGCATGCCGAGCGCCAGCACATCCACCTTCATGATGCCGAGCGTGTCGATATCGTCCTTATCCCATTCGATGAAGGTGCGATCGTCCATGGCGGCGTTGCCGATGGGGACGGTTTCGTCGAGCCGGCCTTTGGTGAGGATGAAGCCGCCGACATGCTGGGAGAGATGGCGGGGGAAGCCGAGCAGGGTGCGGGCGAGGTCGATCGTGCGGCGGAGATGCGGGCTCGTGGGGTCGAGACCGGCGTCGCGGATGTCTGGATCGTCCCATATCTGGCCTGACGGGTTCCAGCTTTGGGCGGAGAGTGCGGCGGTGGCGTCTTCGGGCAGGCCCATGACCTTGCCGATTTCGCGGATGGCGCTGCGCGGGCGGTAGTGGATGACGGTGGCGGCGATGCCGGCGCGGTGGCGGCCGTAGCGGTTGTAGATGTACTGGATCACTTCCTCGCGGCGTTCATGCTCGAAATCGACGTCGATATCGGGCGGTTCGCGGCGTTCGGCGGAGATGAAGCGTTCGAAAAGAAGGTCGATCTGGGCTGGATCGACGGCGGTGATGCCGATGCAATAGCAGACGGTGGAATTGGCGGCGGAGCCGCGGCCCTGGCAGAGAATTTCGCGCGAGCGGGCGTAGCGGACGATGTCGTGGACGGTGAGGAAATAGGGCGCGTAGTCGAGCTGGGCGATCAGCGCCAGTTCGTGCTGGAGCGATTTGGTGATGCGCGCGGGGATGCCGTCCGGATAGCGTTGGGCCGCGCCCTTCCAGGCGAGATTGGCGAGATGCTGGTCTGGCGTGAGGCCGGGGGGGATGGGTTCGTCGGGGTATTCGTAGCGCAACTCGTCGAGCGAGAAGGTGCAGCGGGCGGTCAGCTCGATGGTGGCGGTGATGGCGTCGGGCCAGGGGCGGAGCAGGCGGGACATTTCGGCGGCGGGTTTGAGGTGGCGCTCGGCATTGGGGTTGAGCAGCCAGCCGGCCTCGTCGATGCGTTTGCCGTGGCGGATGCAGGTCATGGCGTCCTGCAGGATGCGGCGGTCGGCGGTGTGGTAGAGCACGTCATTGGTGGCGATGGGCCTGATGCGGTGGGTGCGGGCCTGTTCGGCGAGGGCGTGCAGGCGGGTTCGGTCATCGGCGCGGTGGTGCGGGGTGAGTGCGAGCCAGGTCTGGCGGCGGAAATCGGCCGCGAGTGTGGCGAGGGTATTGGTGAAGGCTGCGTCGGGTGTGGCGGGGGGAATGACGATGAGTTCCTGGCCCTCGGCGTAGGTTTGCAGATCGGCATAGCGGAGATCGCAATCGCCCTTTTTGGCGCGGCGCTTGCCATCGGTGAGCAGACGGGTGAGGCGGCCCCAGGCGGCGCGATCGCGCGGATAGCAGACGATGTCCGGCGTCGTATCGGCGAAGGTCAGGCGGGCGCCGGGGAGCAGGCGGAGATTGGCAGTCTTGGCGGCGTCATGCGCGCGGACAATGCCGGCCACCGTGTTGCGGTCGGCGATGCCGAGGGCTGTGAGGCCGAGCTCTGCGGCTTGGGCGACGAGTTCGTTGGCTAGCGAGGCGCCTTCGAGAAATGAAAAGGCGCTGGCGCAGACAAGCTCGGCATAGGTTCTATCCGAAGATGCCATGCAGGTACCAGGCGGGTGTGCGCAGGCTCGTGCGGAAGACCCAGTAGCGGGTGCCGGCGGTGTCTTCGATTTCGTAGTAGTCGCGGAGCTTGTCGGATTCCGGGCGAGGGGATTCCGGGGGGGCTGAGTCCGCTGATATTTCCGCTGGAGTTTCTGAATCCATGGGCGGCGTCATGACGTGTTTGGCGTGCCACCATTCGGCGGCGATGCGTTCGGGGCCGGTGGCGGCGCGGATGCGGTGGATGGTGCGGCGCCAGCGGAAGAGGATGGGTGGTTCGTCGGGCAGCGGGGCAGTGACCTGGATGCGTTCCGGGCGGCGGAGCAGGCGGATGGGGCGTGGCTGGGCTGGATGGGGCTGCCATTGCACGAGCGGGCGCGGCTTGGCGGTGCGGCTGGGCGGCATGGGCGGGCTGGGTTGCAGTGCGCGTTCGGGGACGTGGCTTTGGCGCGGGGCCAGGCGCCAGAGGCGGGTGGGGCCGATGCGGTTGGCGAGTGTGTCCACCAGTTCGGGCAGGGCGGTGGGGCTGGATTGGCTTGTTTCGTTGTGGACGAGGTTTGGGACGAGTTCTTCCTGGGTGGTGGTGATGGGTTCGGGCTCGCTGGTGGCGAGCGTGATGGCATCGATGCCGAAGCCGGGGTCGAGCGTGTCGAGTTTTTCGCGCAGGAGTTTGGCGATGAACTCCGGAGCGCGGATTGGGGCGGCGGTGGTGATGGCGAGATGGGGTGTGGCGCCGTCCACGCGGTAGAAATGGGCGATGAAGGCGCGGCCGCCGCTTTGGGCTGCTTCCAGGCGGAGGCAGATGCGGTGGGTGAGGATGGTGAGTGCGCGGGCGAGGTCGTCCGGCGTGCCGATGGGCTCGAGGAAGCTGAGTCGTTCCTCCCAGGGGGCTGCTTCGTGCGGCCAGTCGATGGCTTCGGGGATGTGGCCGATGGCCTGGTCGAGCTTGCGGAGCGGGGCGGGGCCGAAGCGGGCGGTGAGCTCGCCGCGGGGGATGCGGGCCATTTCGCCGACAGTTTTCAGGCCGACGCGGCGGAGCGAGGAGATGGTGCGCTCGTCCAGCCGCAGGCAGGCGGTGGGCAGGAGGGCGAGGGCGCGCATTTCCTGGCCGGGGGGCAGGATGAGGGGGGTGGCGGTGGTCGCTTCCCAGCGCGCCAGGGCCCAGGCGGCGGTGGCGCTGCCAGTGATGGCGATGCGGCTGGGCAGGCCGAATTTGGCGAGACGGGTGGCGAGATGGGCGGCGAGGTGTTCCTCGCCGTCATGTCCAGCCGGGGCGAATAGATGGGCGCAGCCGGTGATGTCGAGGATCAGGCCGTCCGGGGCGTCAGGCGCGGCCATGGGGGTGTAGCGCAGGCACCAGGTGGCGAGGCGGGAGAGGGCAGCGGCGTCGGCTGCGGGATTGGCGTCCTCGGTGAGCAGGGTTGGGCAGATGGCGCGGGCATCGGCCAGGCGCTGGCCTGGGTGCAGGCCGGCGGCCTCGGCGGTCTCGTTCAGGCAGGCGAGCAGGCGGGCGCCGCGCTGGGTTTCGATCAGGGCGAAAGGCTGGGGGGCGAAGGGCTGGAGCGCGAAGGGGTGGGGCTCAGCCGGTGGCGCTGAGGGGGAGTGGCGCTGCCGGCTGGCCGCCAGCCGGTTCACCGGGAAGGCGGGTAACCAGGCGCAGAGGATTCGGCGCATCCAGTGTCTCCCTTGCTCAGATCGTCGCGGGAAATCCGTCCGGGCGGTGTTGTCTTGACATCAGGGGGGGCATGGGTACGGTCGAAGGGCATTTGAAATGAGGCTTTCGCGTGGTGGCGCACCAACACAAGTCGTCCAGATTTTTCATGTCCCCTTACTGGATGCGCCTGCTTCCGTACGGAGTGGCGCTGATTGCCGGGGTGGCCTTTCTGCTTCTGGGGGTGGGGAGCTACACGGACAGCGATGATCGATATTATGTCGAGGCGGCGGATGGCTGGCTTGCCCATGCCCCGTTCATCGGCACCACGCATTGGC
>CANJOG010000157.1 GCA_947475475.1 Acetobacteraceae bacterium | reverse complement strand
TTGCAGGCAGCGGCACCGCGACCGGCACAGGCACTCGATGGGCACAGATGGGAACACGCGCCCTATCGGCCGGTGCCGACCATCATCGAGGCAGCGCAGATGCTCTATGCGCGCAACAGCGTGGCCGAGATTGCAGCTGCGCGTGCCGATCTAGCCAATCTTCGCGCCACGACCAGAACTATTCTCGATGAGATTGCAGCGGCGCAGCACGATGGCGTGCATGCGATCATTTTCGTCACCGGCATTCCCGGCGCGGGCAAGACGTTGTGCGGATTGAATGTTGTGTTCGGCATCGATCGCTTGCATGGCGCGACCTTTCTGACAGGCAATCCTACCTTGGTGCACGTGCTGCGCGAGGCATTGGCGCGCAATGCGGCAAATGGGGATCGAAAGTTGCTGAGCGCGGCCCGCCACCGTGTGCAGGCGCAAATCCAGGAACTGCCACGCTTTCGCGACTATCACCTCGGCACTGGCGAGGTGCCTCCAGAACATGTCGCGGTGATTGACGAGGCGCAGCGGACCTGGCGGCGGGATCATGCAGTGTTGAAAAGCCGTGACCGGACCGTGAAGCTCGCGGATTCCGAGCCGGCCTGTCTGCTCGATATTATGGCGAGCCATGTGGGGTGGTCGGCGATTGTCTGCCTGGTCGGTGGCGGGCAGGAAATCCATACCGGCGAAGGTGGGTTGGAGGAATGGGGCGTCGCGCTTCGAGCGCGGCCATACTGGCGTGTCGTGGCCTCGCCGCATGTGTTGCAAGCCGCCGATCTGCGGCAGAGATTGCCGGACCTGCCTGGCATTGTGCTGCGCGAGGAACTGCATCTGCATGTGCCGGCACGCAATATCCGCTCTGAGCGGGCGGCGCATTGGGTGGACGCAATGCTTGCCGGCGATGCCGATCTGGCAAGCAGCATTGCTGATGAAGGCCCCCTGCCCTTTTTGCTGACACGCGATCTGGCGGCACTCCGCGCGGCGCTAAGACATAGCGCTCGGGGTACGCGCCGGGCAGGATTGGTCGCGAGTTCCGGGGCGGCGCGGCTGCGGGCCGATGGGTTGGGTGTCGAATTGCCGCATATGGATGCGCAGGCGGTGGCGCGCTGGTTTCTCGATGGCTGGCCGGCGGATGTGCGTGCCTCCGATGCGCTGGAAGTGGTGGCGACGGAATTTTCCTGCCAGGGGCTGGAACTGGATTATGTCGGCCTGTGCTGGGGCGGTGATTTGATTCGCCGACCGGGGGGCGCACCCTGGGTGGTGCGCAATTTCAGCGGCACGGACTGGCAGGCAGTGCATAAGCCCGAGGCCGCATCCAACCGGCGCAACACCTATCGCGTTTTGCTGACGCGGGCGCGCTATGAGACGGTGATCTTTGTGCCGCGCGGTGCGGCGGAAGATCGGACGCGTAATCCGGATGAGTTCGATGCCGTTGCGACGTATCTGCGCGCCTGTGGTGCGCGGGAGTTGGAGGTTGTGCCACACACACCGGATGTACCCGGTGTTGCGGAAGGGATGTTGCTTTGACTGACATCATGCGCTTTTTGATGCGAGCGACAGGGCGGAAAGCGCTGCGCTTTTCCACCCTCCTATTTTTCGCATTTCCGGCGCAGGCCGAGCCACTCAAGATCGCCACCTGGAATCTCAACTGGCTGACTCAGAGGCCGGCCGGGGATCATGGCGTGCCGAAGGATGTTGTGCCGCGCGGGCGGGCGGATTTTGAGCGGCTAAGGGCCTATGCCGTGCAACTCGATGCGGATGTAGTGGCTTTGCAGGAGGTTGATGGGCCAGAAGTGGCGGCGCGCGTGTTCACGCCGGATCGGTATGCGCTGCATTTCACGCATGATCGTGTGGCGCAGCGTGTCGGGTTTGCCATTCGGCGGACGATCAAGTTTCGCTCTAATCCCGATCTGGTCGAGTTGGATGTCAACGAGAATGGCGGGCGGCATTTGCGCAGCGGGGCGGATGTCACACTGCTGTTGAAGAATGCCGAGTTGCGGTTGCTGGCCGTACATCTGAAATCGGGCTGCCGGGATTCCTCGCTGGAGCGGTCCAAGCGGCGGGAATGTGCTGTCCTGAGCGAGCAGGTCGCACCCTTGGCCGGTTGGGTGGCGCAGCGGCAGATCGAGAAATTGCCGTTTGCGGTGCTGGGGGATTTCAATCGCTGGATGCGGCCGAATGATGCGCTGTTTGGCGCGCTGGCTGCCCCCGGCCCACTGGCGCGGCCCACGGAGGGCACGGCCAGCCCGTGCTGGGGGAGCGGGCAGTTCATCGATCACATCCTGATCGGCGGGCTGGCGCGGGCCTGGCTGGATGCGAATTCGCTGCGCGTGCTGGTTTATCGCGAGAGCGATCCGGCGATGAAGGAAAAGATTTCCGATCATTGCCCGGTCTCGGTGAGGCTGAACGCGCCTGACTAGCTAAACGCGCCGGCTAGCTAAAAGCATCTGGCCGGGGCAATTTGGTGCCATCGCATCCAACTTGCAGAGAGAACAGCATGAGCCTGACCATCCTCGTCACCGGCGCCAGTGCCGGTTTCGGCGCCGCCATTGCCAGGCGGTCGATCCGTGACGGACACCGCGTGATCGCCACCGCCCGCCGCGTGGAGCGTCTTGAGGCGCTTGCCCAAGAGCTTGGCCCGAACCTGCTGCCCGTCGCACTGGACGTGACCGATCCGAAGGCCACGGACGCCCTGCCGGGCTGCCTGCCCGAGGGTTGGCGCGAGGTCGATGTGCTGGTGAACAATGCCGGCCTCGCACTCGGCATGGACCCGGCACAATCGGCCTCGATGGAGGACTGGGATACGATGGTGGCAACTAATGTGACCGGTCTGATGCATGTGACGCGCGCTCTGCTGCCGCATCTGTTGACCCGGCCGGTAGCGACGATCGTGAACCTGTCGAGCACAGCGGCGAGCTATCCCTATCCGGGCGGCAATGTGTATGGCGCGACCAAGGCTTTCGTCAGCCAGTTCAGCCTCAATCTGCGCACCGATCTGGTCGGCACCAATGTGCGCGTAACCAGCGTGGAGCCGGGGCTTTGCGGCGGCACGGAGTTCAGCTCTGTGCGCTTCCATGGCGATGATGCGCGTGCCGCGGGGGTCTATGCCGGCACGCAGCCGATCACGGCAGAAGATATCGCGGAAACCGTGGCCTGGGTTGTGGGTTTACCCAAGCACGTGAACATCAATCGCGTGGAGATGATGCCGACCTGCCAGGCGGCTGGGCCGCTGGCGATCAAGCGTCAGGGGTAGCGCACAACCGAGGGGTCGGGACATGAAACGCAGCGGAATCTCCCGGCTCCTCGATCGCTACCGGATCACCGATGGCAAGGGCTTCAGGCTCAAGCATGTCGATCCGGGCGAGGATGGCGATGGCGTGGCACCGCAGGCGCAGGCCGAGGCGCTGTTGCTGAAGGGCGTGCAGCGGCTCGCCGCCTTGCAGGAGAAGCTCTACGCGCAGGATCGCTGGTCGCTGCTTTGCGTATTCCAGGCGATGGATACGGCGGGCAAGGATGGCACGATCAAGCATGTGATGTCGGGCGTGAATCCGGCCGGCGTGCGCGTGCATTCCTTCAAGGCACCGGGGCCGGAGCAATTGGCGCATGATTTTCTCTGGCGCGCGCATGCGGAAGTGCCGGAGCGCGGACGGATCGGGATTTTCAACCGCTCGCATTACGAGGAAGTGCTGGTGGTGCGGGTACATCCCGACCTGCTCGATGCCCAGCATGTGCCGGCGGAGAAGATCGGCAAGAAAATCTGGGAGCACCGGCTGGAGGATATCGCGGCGTTTGAGAAACATCTCTGCCGCCAGGGCACGATTGTGCTGAAATTCTTCCTGCATATTTCGCGCGACGAGCAGAAGCAGCGGATTCTGGCACGGATCGACGATCCGGCGAAAAACTGGAAATTCAGCCCCAACGATCTCTCCGAGCGGCTCCGTTGGGACGCTTACATGGATGCCTATGAGGCGGCGATCTCGGGGACGGCTTCGACGCATGCGCCGTGGTTCGTGGTGCCGGCCAACCATAAATGGTTCGCGCATCTGGTGGTGGTGGAGGCGATGATCGAGGCGCTGGAGGCGTTGGAACTCCGCACACCGGTGCCAACGCAAGCGCAGGTTCAGGCGCTGGCAGAGGCGCGGCGGCATCTGGAGAATGAGGGTTAGGACAGAGCGCGGCGCAGGCGCGGGCGGAAGGGGCGGTCGATCCAGTACTCGATGGCGGCGGCCAACGCTATCACGGTCAGCACGGCGGCGGTGAAAGCAGCCCAGCCTGGCACGCCGCGGAGCCCGAGCCAGTTCATTGTACCCGTGCCGATGCGCTGGTGGACGAGGTAGAGCGGGTAGGAAATCCCCCCAAACCAGAGCAGCGGACGTGTCCGCAGGAAGGGCAGCCTGCCAGTAACCGCGCACCAGGTGATGGCGGCACAGGCGAGTGCAATCGGCAGATACGTGCTGCCTGACGGGTTGAGCGAGAATTTCCCGCCTCCCTGGCCGGCATAGATAATCGCGAGCGCCAGCACGGCGCGAGTGAGATGCGTTCCGGCCCCCTCGCGCAGGCGGTAGAGACAGATGCCGATGACGAAAAAGTTGACGTAATCAACGAAGAGCAGTGGCAATGCCTGCGGCCAGGCCATCAGCCCGGCCGCCTGCATGGCATGCGCCGCGAACCCGGCCAGCAACGCAACCAGACACCAAAGATCGATGCGCCGGAGCTGGCCGGTAGCGGCAAGCAGGCCCATCAACACATAGAACTCGCCTTCCAGCGCCAGCGTCCAATAGGAATTGTCGATCGGAGGGATGGCGAGAAAAGCCTGGAGCATGGTCAGGTTGATCGCTGCCACCGGGATCAGATTGGGCGGATCCTCCAGCACAGCGGCAGTGAGCGTCGTGACGAGTACCGCCGCCCAATAGGCCGGATAGAGACGGGCGATGCGCGAGGCGATGAAGGCACGGATGCCACCGCCCCGCTCCAGCGTCATGAAGATGACGAAGCCGCTGATGATAAAAAACAGCTCGACGCCATAATGCCCCCAAGGCACGGCGAACGGGGCCAGATGAGAGGTGTCGTAAAAGAAGCTCAGATGGAACAGCAGAACGATAAAGGCGGCGATGCCGCGCAGACCGTCCAACTCTCCAAGACGGTTCTCTTTCGGCGACGATAATGCCACGCTGCGTACCTTAGATTGGTCGTTGCCGCCCGGGAGATTGGTCGTTGCCGCCCGGGGATTTGGCGATACCGCCGGCGGCAGGAGCGACAGGATAGCGGCCAACCCGCCAGATTGCGACCCGTCTCCAGGGGCCTGATGTGCGCGGCGGTCCCTGCTATAAGGGGGGCAAGAAGACGATCGGGGATATGTCCATGCAGTCGGAGCAGCATCCAAGCTATGTGAGCGGCACCTCGGGTGTGCCGTTGTTGGGCGAGACGATCGGCCAGGCGCTGGAGCGCGCGGTGGAGCGCTGGGGCGACCGGCCGGCGCTGGTGGTGCGTGAACAGGGCGTGCGCTGGACCTGGCGCGAGTTGGCCGAGCGGGCCGATACGTTTGCCGCCGGATTGCTGGCGC
>CANJOG010000156.1 GCA_947475475.1 Acetobacteraceae bacterium | reverse complement strand
GATGGCGCGCTTCTGCCAGAAGCAGCGAAATCCCGGCACCGCGCCCAGATCCGGCTGTAACCTGCCAGTGCCGTCCACGGTGAAGGGACCAATCCGGATTGTCTGCTGCGGACCCAGCAGGACAGGCATAACAGCGTTCATGCAGTTTCTCCGTCTTCTTTGGCAGGTGTCGATCACGCGCCTTAGGCGGGAGCCCCGCGGGTTCATCTTCCCTTGAACCGGTGAACGATCCATAAACCGCACATGTCTCTTTTTGATTCCTGGCGCGCAGTCCTTGCCCCGCCGCATCCCGCCGGCCGCCCCTTCATTGGCGGCGGCATCGTCGTGGCCATTATCGGCCTCGCCCTCGGCGCCTGGCTGTTCTGGATCGGCCTGATCTTCACCCTGTACTGTCTGTATTTCTTCCGCGATCCGGAGCGTGTGCCGCCCGGCAGGCCCGGCCTGGTGATCTCCGCCGCCGATGGCCGCGTCACCTCGGTCGCGCCCGCTGTGCCGCCGCCCGAACTCGGCCTCGGGACGGAGCCGCGCTGGCGGGTCGTCACCTTCCTCTCGGTGCTGGACGTGCATGTGAACCGTATGCCGGTGGATGGCACGATCACCCGCATTGCCTACCGCCACGGCTCCTTCAAGGACGCGAATAGCCCCGAGGCGGGCGAGGCCAATGAGCGCAATGCCCTGGCGCTACGCCTGCCCGACGGGCGCGAACTCGCCGTGGTGCAGATCGCCGGCCTGATTGCGCGCCGTATTCTTTGTTATGCCAAGGAGGGGGACCGCGTGCATGCCGGCTCGCGCTTCGGAATCATCCGCTTTGGCAGCCGCACTGATATCTACCTGCCGCCCGGCGTGTTGCCGCTGGTTGTTGAAGGCCAGACCATGATCGGCGGCGAGACCGTCATCGCGGATCTCAATCCGCCTGCCAGCGCAGCGGCGTCAGCCTGATGGACACGTTGCCCGGCTCGGACGAGGGCCGCCCAGGAGAGGGCCGCCCAGGAGAGGGCCGCTCGGGTCCGGGCGACAGGCCAGGGCGCTCCCCGCCACTCTCGCGCGCCAGCCGCCGCCTACGCGGGCGTCTGCGGCCACGCACGCGGCCGCGCTTCAAGGGGCCGTCCTTCAACCGGATGATTCCCAATCTGATGACCATGCTCGGCCTCTGCTCGGGGCTGACTGGCCTGCGCTTCGCCTTCGAGGGCCGGTTTGGCTCGGCGGCGGTGGCAATCGTGGTGGCCGGCTTCATCGATGGGCTGGACGGACGGCTGGCGCGGCTGCTCAAGGCGACCTCACGCTTCGGCGCCGAGTTCGACAGCCTGACCGATTTTGTCTGCTTTGGCGTGGTCCCGGCCTTCGTGCTCTATCTGTGGTCGCTGCAAACCGCCGGCGGGTTCGGGTTTGTGCCTTGCGTGATCTATGTGGTCTCGATCGCGCTGCGCCTGGCGCGGTTCAATGCCGCCCTCGATGACGATCTCAGGCCCGCTTATTCCTATGCCTTCTTCACCGGCGTGCCGGCCCCGGCCGCAGCCGGGCTGGTAATGTTCCCGCTCTTCCTGGGCCTGGAATCGCGGGTGCTGGGCTGGGAGTGGCTCTCCGAGGCGGCACGCTATCCGGTGCTGCCGGCGGTGGTGCTGGTCGGCACCGCCTTGCTCGCCGTCTCCACCCTGCCGGTCTGGAGCTTTAAAAATTTCAAGGTGCCGTCGGCCTATGTGCTGCCGCTGCTGCTCGGCACCGTCACTTTCGCCGCCCTGCTGGTGGCCGATCCCTGGCTGGCGCTGGCCGCCGCCGGGCTGATCTATCTCGGCATGCTGCCCTACAGCATGCGCAGCTACCGGAGGCTGAAGGCCGCCGCCGAGGCAGCGCGCGAGCCTGAGGCAGCCGTCGAATAGGCTGCCCGCTCAGGCAATCTCACGCCGCAGCTTCTGCATCATCGCATCGGCAAAGGAGTCGAAATCGGCGCAGGCGAGCGCAAACGCCCCTGATCCGCCGATCACATGCTCGGTGTAATAGGCGAGGAGATCGGCCTCCTCATGCAGTACGCAGAGGCCGTTGATGGTCCCCCCCGCCGCCACTGCCTGGTCGCGCACGATGGACGGCTCGATCCCGTCATTTGCCCGCCCGTCGCCGACCAGGTCGATGACGCTGCGCGCTGCCGGCGTCGGCGGATCGGCCAGCAGGCGGAGAGCGGCGATCAGCGCCGGGCCGATCGCCGTGGTCGCCCCCCGCACCATGCGCGGCATGTTCTCCACCGAATCGGCAAATTCCCGCGCCTGCGCCTCGCTGGCGATGCGGGTCCAGTCCACCATCACCTCCTGCTCGCCGGCGGCCGACCAGACCAGCACGGCGCAATAGCTCGCCCGGTATGGCCCGGCGATCAGCCCGGCCATGATCGCCGGATCGCGCAGGGCTGCCGCCACGCCGCGTGTCATCAGGCCGAATTCGTCGAAAGTGACGCTGGCCGAGGCGTCGAAACCCAGCACCAGAGCAAGGTTCGCCTCGATACTGCCTGCCTGAACACTGTCGTCCTGATCCATGGCTTCTCCCAAGTCGTGATCGAAATTGTGATCTCTGGCGCGGTTGACGCGCCCGCCCGGCAACTCTAGCACGGCCTCAGATGACGGTGGCCCGCAAGGGCTGAAACGGGAACGCGCGAGAGGGCTTGGCCTTCAATCCGCGGCTGCCCCCGCAACTGTAAGCGGCCCTGCCCGGAAGCCTCCTTAGGGAGATTTCCATGCTGGGCGGTTCCACATGCCATTGCCGCGCCGACCGCGCGGTGAGAAGGCGGGGCCGCCGGCCGCGAGCCAGGAGACCGGCCGGCATCGAGACTGCGCGCGCGCGCCGGGCGGGGTGTACCGGAGCAACGGGTGAGAGTCCCGCAGGCGGCATTCGCCTTGTCGCACGCGTTCCGCTCACCGGCGGACGCCACCGGATCACCGCGTGTGGTCCGGATTTCTGGAGACCGCATCATGCGCGTTTCGATCCCGACCGCCTTGCTGGTGGCAGCCTTGCCATCTCTTGCCTGGGCGCAATCGCAGCCTGACTCCCAGCCGGCACCCGTTACCACCCTGCCGCGCAGCGTTGTCGTCACTGCCACACGGGTGGCCTCGCCGCTCGATGCCATCCCGGCCGGTGTCACCGTCATCGACCGTGCTGTCATCGAGCAGCGCGGCTATGCCACGCTTGCCGAGGCGTTGGCCGATGTGCCAGGCGCGCGGATGGTGCAATCGGGCGGGGCAGGCGGCAATGCCAGTCTGTTCATCCGAGGCACCAACTCCAACCATGTCCTCGTCCTGCGCGATGGCATGCGCATCGATGATTCCTCCATCGCCAATGGGGCCTTTAATTTCGGGGTCGATACGCTGGACGATGTCGAGCGTATCGAGATCGTGCGTGGCCCGGCATCGGGGCTTTACGGATCTGGTGCCATCGGCGGCGTGGTGAACATCATCACCAAGCGCGGTGAGAACGATCCTGTCACCGGCAAGCCGCGCGCCAGCGTCACCATCGCCGGTGGCCTGCCCCGCGCGGCGCTGGGCAGTGCCAGCCTCTCCGGCGCCACCGGCATCTGGGACTACGCCATCAGCGCCGAATCCCGCTCCGATCTGGGCTTCGATGCGACACCCAAGCGCGAGCGCACCGTCTATACCGGCGAGCGCGACGGCTTTCGTGCGCGCAGCGTGCAGGTCAATCTCGGTGTCACGCCGTGGGACGACGAGACTCGTCTTTCACTCAATCTGCGTGGCCGCACCGCGACTTTTGGCTATGATGATGTCGCTTTCCCCGCCTATGACGACCCGACCATGACCGGCACCGATACCAGCCTATCCGGCCGGGTCGGCATCGAGACGGTGCTGCTCGATGGCGCGTGGAAGACCAGCCTGTTTCTGTCGCACCTGATCAATGACCGGCATTACGTGAACCTGCTCGATGCGGCCGACCCCAACCTGGCGCGCGAGAACAGCCGCTACCGCGCCCATCGCACCGAGCTGCAATGGAACAACGAAATCTCCCTGCCGGACTGGCGCTGGGTCGCTGCCCCGAAGCTCACCTTCGGCTACGGCCATATCGAGGATTCGGCACATATCCAGCTTGATTCAGCCTCTTTTGGATCGCCCTTCACCCAGGACATGCGCGCCGGCACCCATAGCGACGCCGCCTGGGCTGGCATCCAGGGCGAGGTGCTGCGGCATGTGACGCTAGGTGCGAATATGCGGCAGGAAGCCATCTCCGGTCTCGCCGGCTCGTTTACCTGGCGTGGCGGCGCAGTGGTCGATATTCCCAACCTGCGGGCTCGGCTCAAGGCGTCCTACGGCACCGCCTTCCGCGCACCCTCGCTGTTCGACCGTTTTGGCATCGATAATTTCGGCTATGTCGGCAATCCCTCGCTCCGGCCCGAACGCAGCCAGGGCTGGGAGGTTGGCGGCTCGGCGGATGTCGCCGCTTTTGGCCGTGAGGATTTTGCCCGTCTGGACGTGACGTTTTTCCATAATGACGTGCGTGACCTGATCGCGACGCAATTCGCGCCGGTCTACACCCAGGTCAATATCGGACGCGCCCGCATGCAGGGTCTGGAGACGGAACTGACCGTCCGCCCGCTTTCCTGGCTTTCCGGCGTGCTCGGTTACACCTACACGGATGCGCGCGACCAGGGCACGCAGAAGGCCTTGCTGCGCCGCCCGCAAAATGCTGTCACGCTGACCGCGCGGGTGCAGCCACTGCCTGGCCTGACCATCGCACCGTCGCTGTCCTACACAGGTGCCTTTGCCGACCAGATCGTGGACGATACCGGTTTCCCGATCGGCGTCGGCCGTGCCAGGCCGGGCATGTTGCTGAATGTCAGCGCGACTTACGAAGCGACCAAGGCGGTCACGCTCTTCGTCAACGCGCGCAATATCGGCAATTCCCGCTTCGAGCCGGCAAGCGGTTTTGCTGGCCCAGGCCCATCGGTGATGGCGGGCACGCGCGTGCGCTTCTGAAAACTTGCATCCGGTGGCGGAAACCCCGCCGCCGGATCAGCCCGCAACGCGCCCCCGCAGCCAGGCGAAGGCGCGGCCATCAATGGCGGCCAGGCCCAGCGCGATCAGCGCCATCCCCGCGAAGGCCGCGAGGCTCAGCGTCTCACCCAGCACCGCCCAGCCCATCAGAATCGCATAGACTGGCACAAGGAAGTTGATCAGCAGCGCGTTGGATGCGCCAATCTTCGGCAGCAGCATGAAGAAGCCCACAGTAGCGAGCCCTGTGCTGACCATGCCGATGGTCAGCAGAGCGAACCAGCCGAGCAGGCCAGGGTCTGGCAGGGTCCATGGCTGGTCCACGGCCAAAGTCGCAGGCAGCAGCAGGATGCTGCACATCAGGCACTGGCTGAAATTGATCGCCACCGGATGCAGCCCCTTGATCTGGACGGCATAGGTGGCGCCGGAGGCGAACAGAAAGGCGCAGAGCAGGCACAGCAGGGCATCGGTGATCTCGGCCGACATGCCCCCGGCCAGCAGCTTGGGTGCGACCAGCACGGCAACGCCGAGAAAACCAAAGGCAAACCCCGCCGCCCGCGCCGGCGTGATCTTCTCGCCGGCGATGACCCGCGTGATCAGCAGG
>CANJOG010000155.1 GCA_947475475.1 Acetobacteraceae bacterium | reverse complement strand
TGCGGCCGGGCTATTGGTCCGATCCAGCCGGGTCGCCTTCCTTGCGCGCCCATGCACACGGATTTACTTGGCTGCGCGATCTGCGCGCGCTGGGCACGGATAGTGCGCGGATGCGGGCGCGGCAATTGGTGGGCGACTGGATTGCCCATGTGCCGTCGGGCGACTTGCCGCACCGGCCGGATGTGGCGGGCGCGCGGATTGCTGCCTGGCTTGGCCATTACGATTTTTTCGCTGCCACTGCCGATGACGGGTTCCGCCAGCGGCTGATGGCGCGTCTCGTGGCTGATGCACGGACTTTGGCCGCTTCCCTGCCGCCGGAGGAACTGGATGCGCGGGCGTTGACGGCGCTGAAGGGGCTGATTGCCGCCTCGGTTGCGCTGCCGGATCATGGGGCTTTCCTGAACCGGGCGCTGCGGTTTTTGCCGCAGGAGATCAGCCGGCAGGTGCTCAATGATGGCTGCCATGCTGAGCGCAGCCCTTATGTTCAACTCACGGCATTGCAGGATCTGACGGAAATCCGCGCTTTGTTGCAGGCGGCCCAGGCGCAGCCGCCGCAGGCTCTGGGGGCGGCGATTGAGCGGATGTCTCCGGTGCTGCGCATGATGCGGCATGGCGACGGGGGCCTCGCGCTGTTCAATGGCAGCAAGGAGCAGAGCCCGACGCTGATTGAGCAGGTGCTCAACCAGGCCGGCCGGGCCGGGCGGGCGCCGGTAGGGCTGCCGGATGGCGGCTTCCAGCGGTTGCAGGCCGGGCGGACCATTCTGATTGCCGATTGCGGCGCGCCGCCCGATGAGGGGCTGGACCGCAATGCCCATGCCGGGACGCTGGCGTTCGAGCTCTCGATCGGCCGGGACCGGATGATCGTCAATTGTGGCGCGGCACCGGGGGCTGGGCTGGAATGGCGCGATGCCATGCGGGCGAGTGCGGCGCATTCGACGCTGGTGATTGCGGATACGTCGTCGTCGGAAATCAGGCCGGACGGGCTGGGACGGCGGCCGGTGCGGGTTGAGGCGCAGCGGCAGGAGGCGAATGGGGCACATTGGCTGGAAGCCAGCCACGATGGCTGGGTGCGGCCTTTCGGGGCTGTGCATCGGCGGCGGCTCTATATGGCGGAATCGGGCGAGGATATTCGCGGCGAGGACGTGGTGGAGGCGGCGATTGGCCAGCCCTACGCGATCCGGTTCCATTTGCATCCGAATGTGTCGGCGAGCCTGCAACAGGATGGCGAGGCGGTGCTGCTGCGCATGGGCGGGGCCGGCTGGCGGCTGCGTGCCGATGCGGGGCGGGTGTCGCTGGAGGAGAGCGTCTATCTCGGTGGCGCCGAGCCACGCCGCAGCGAGCAGGTGGTGGTGACGTTGTTTGCCGATGAGCCGCAGCAGGTAAAATGGGCGATCACCAAGGTGGGGTGATGGTTCGGGGCGGAGGCCCCGGATTGCGGCTTTGCCTTCAGCCGGGCTACGGGTTTGAAGATTCTTGAAATTGCCAATGTGGATTTCGCGCTGGTGCAGTTTGTCGCACCGTTGATGCGCGAGATGCGGGCGCGCGGGCATGAGGTGCAGGCGGCCTCTGCGGATGGTCCGATGCTGGCGGGGCTGCGAGCAGAGGGGTTTGTGGTGTATGCGCTGCCGTTACGGCGCAGCCTCAATCCGGTTTCGCTTTGGCGCGGGTTCTGGGCGCTGGTGTGGCTGATCCGGCGGGAGCGGCCGGATATGGTGCATGCGCATTTTCCGGTCAGTGCCCTGCTGGGGCGGGCGGCGGCATGGGTCTGCGGGGTGAGGTGCATTGCCTTCACGGGGCATGGCTTCATGTTCCAGCAGGGCGGCTCGGTGCTGACCCGGGCGGTGGGGTTTGCCGCCGAATGGGTGTCCGGTTTCTGGACCGATATTTACCTCACAGTGTCGGATGAGGCGGCCGCCGATGCGCGGCGGCTCGGGATCAGTTCGCGGGCGATCCCGGTGGGGAATGGGCGGGATCCAGCGCGGTTCCGGCCCGATCCGGAGGCGCGCACGCGGCTGCGGGCGGCGATGGCGGTACCTGAGGACCGGGTGGTGGTGGTGTTCACTGGCCGGCTGGTGCGGGTGAAGGGGATTCCCGAGCTGCTGGCGGCGATGCGGGAGGCGCCGGAGGCCGAGTTGTGGATTGTGGGGGAACGGCTGGAGTCTGACCGGGGCGAGGATATGGAGGCCGCCTGTGCGGCGTCTGGCCTGGGTGGGCGGCTGCGGATGTTGGGTTACCGGGACGATGTGGAGGCGGTGCTGGCGGCGGCGGATATCTTTGCCCTGCCGAGTTTCTATGAGGCGCTGCCGATGTCGGTGGTCGAAGCCATGCTGTGCGGGTTGCCTGTAGTGGCGACGCGTGTGCGTGGGCCGGGCGAGCAGGTGGTGGATGGGGAGACGGGGCTGCTGGTGGCGCTGGGCGATGTGCCGGCGCTGGCGGCGGCGTTGCGGCTTCTGGCGGGGGATGCGGCGCTTCGTGCCCGGATGGGGCAGGCGGGGCGGGCGCGTGGGCTGGCACGTTATGACGAGTCTGCCGTGCTTGCGCGGACCCTGGATTTGCTTGGCCTCGGGGCGTAATTCCCCGGCCATGTCGCGGCCTGTTCCTGGCCGATTCTCCAGATTCCGGAGCCATCATGACCGATATCGTTCCCATTCGCCGTGCGCTGATTTCCGTCTCTGACAAGGCGGGGCTGATTGAGCTTGGCCAGGCATTGGCGGCACAGGGCGTGGAAATTCTCTCGACCGGTGGCTCGGCCAAGGCGCTGCGCGCGGCTGGTATCGCAGTGGTCGAAGTGGCCGAGCATACCGGCTTTCCGGAAATCCTCGATGGGCGGGTGAAGACGCTGGTGCCGCAGATTCATGGCGGGATTTTGGGACGGCGTGATCTGCCCGAGCATCTGGCGCAGATGGCGGAGCACAAGATCGCGCCGATCGATCTTGTGGCCGTCAATCTCTATCCGTTCGAGGCGACGGTGGCGTCTGGCGCCGGGGCTGAGGATTGCGTCGAGAATATCGATATTGGCGGGCCGGCGCTGATCCGTGCAGCGGCGAAGAACCATGATTTTGTCGCGGTGCTGACCGATCCGGCGCAGTACGAGACGGTGCTGGGCGAGCTGGCATCGCAGGGCGGCACGACGCTGGCCACGCGGCGGAAGCTTGCGGGTGAGGCTTATGCGCGGACCTCGGCCTATGACTCCGCGATTGCGGCCTGGTTTGCGGGTCAGCAGCAGGTGGAATTTCCGCCGCGCCTGACGGTGGCGGGGCAGTTGCGGCAGGTGCTGCGCTATGGCGAGAATCCGCATCAGCGCGCGGCATTTTATGCCAATGGAAACCGGCCGGGCGTGGCCACCGCGACGCAGGTGCAGGGCAAGGAACTTTCCTACAATAATCTCAATGATACCGATGCGGCGTTTGAGTGCGTGGCCGAGTTCGATGCGCCGACGGTGGTGATTGTGAAGCATGCCAATCCGTGTGGTGTCGCTTCGGCGGCGAGCACGGCGGCGGCGTGGGATGCGGCGCTGCGCTGTGATCCGGTCTCGGCTTTTGGCGGCATTGTGGCGCTGAACCGGACGCTGGATGAGGCGACGGCGGAAAAGATTGCCGCGATTTTCTCGGAAGTGATCGTGGCGCCGGATGCGACCGCGGGTGCGCGGGCGATCCTGGCGAAGAAGAAAAATCTGCGTCTGCTGCTGACGGGCGGGTTGCCCGATCCGGCCTCGGCTGGGCTGACGTTCAAGAGCCTGGCGGGCGGATTTCTGGCGCAGGGCCGCGATGACGGGCGGGTTTCGCGTGCGATGCTGAAGGTGGTGACCAAGCGCGCGCCGACCGAGGCGGAACTCGAGGATCTGATTTTTGCTTTCCGTGTCTGCAAGCATGTGAAGTCCAACGCCATTGTCTATGCCAAGGGCGGCGCGACGGTGGGTGTGGGTGCGGGGCAGATGAGCCGGGTGGATTCGGCGCGGATTGCGGCCTGGAAGAGTGAGGAAGCGGCGAAGGCGGCGGGGCTCTCCGAGGCTTTGGCGCGTGGGTCGGTGGTGGCCTCCGATGCGTTCTTCCCGTTTGCGGATGGGTTGCAGGCGGCCGTGGCGGCCGGTGCGACGGCGGTGATTCAGCCGGGCGGGTCCATTCGCGATAATGAGGTGATTGCCGCGGCTGATGCGGCGGGGATTGCGATGGTGCTGACGGGGATCAGGCATTTCCGGCATTGAGATGGGATGGCGCGTCGGGTCCTGGATTGCGGCTTCGCCCCCATCCGGGCTGCGGGCCGGAGAGAAAGTGCGCTTGCGGGTTTTGGCGGGATTGTGACTGGGATTTCCTGATCGGGCGGATTTCGTAACTATAGTCGTTGCACTGCGTTGCAATTTGACATGCTGTATTCAGGCGCTGTTCAGCCAGATGGGTTAGAAGAGCGCGTTCCAGATCGAGACGACAGATGACATTCTCTGATGCCACGCATGCTCCCGTCATTTCGCCGCGTTATGACGGCACCACGATCATGTTGCATTGGCTGACGGCCGGGCTCGTTGCGCTGGTTTGGTTTATCGCGCAGGTGATCGATTTCTTCCCGCGCGGCATGCCGCGCACCTCGGCGCGCTCGATGCATATCGTGCTTGGCGTGGTGCTGGTGGTGATTGTGCTGGCGCGGCTGTTCTGGCGGTTTACGCAGGGGCGGCGGATTGTTGTCGAACGCAGCCCGATGGAGATTGCCGCCAAGGCGGGGCACGGGATTTTGTATCTGCTGCTGATTGGCGTGCTGGTGGCCGGGCTTGGCTTTGAATGGGTGCGGGGCGATTCGATTTTTGGCTTGTTCGCCATTCCGCAGTTCGATCCCGTCAATGCCAGGGCGCTGCGCGAGACGGTGGGCGACGTGCATGAGACTTTGGCCAACGCCATCCTTGTCGTCGCCGGGCTGCATGCGGTCATGGCGCTGGGGCATCACTATGTGCTGCGCGACGGGGTGTTGCGGCGGATGATGCCGGGCTGGTGTCGCTGAGAGGCTACTTGCCGGCAGGGGCTGTGACGGATTAGCCAGGGACGGAAGAAAAACGTCCTGAGGCTGATCCATGGACCAGAGCACCGCGCCGGCCCCGATGCCACCGGGGACGATTCGTGAACGGGCCGAGCATCCGCGGCGGTATTTCCAGGAGATGCGGCAGCGCGGCCTGGTGGTCGAAGATCAGGGCACGACCTGGGTGCTGGATTCCGCACGGGCGGATGACATTCTGCGTGATACCGACGGATTTTCAAATTGCATGACCGTCTCCTATGGGCGGTCCCGGCCCATCGTGCCGCAGCAGGTCGATCCGCCGGTGCATACGCGGTTTCGCCGGCTGCTCAATCCGCTGATGTCAGTGCGGCGGATGGAGGCGCTGGAGCCGGAGCTGACTTCGCGGGCGGCGGAGTTGATCGAGGGTTTCGCGGGCTCCGGGCGCTGCGACATGAAGGCGGATTTCGCCGAGCCGTTTCCGGCGATGTCGTTCATGAAGTTGCTGGGGCTGCCATCTTCCGACATTCCATTTTTTATCGATTTCAAGAATGCGGTGATGCGTCCGCGGGCGCAGCCGGGCACGCCGGAGGAGCAGGCGGCGCGGCAATTGGAATTTGCGGCCGAAGGGACGCGGTATTTCG
>CANJOG010000154.1 GCA_947475475.1 Acetobacteraceae bacterium | reverse complement strand
GTCACCGGCATCGTCGGCTTCGAGAATTTCTCGGCGACCTTCGAGTCGCTGCGCAGCCCAAATGCGCAGTGCAAAGTGCTGCTGGAGCCCAACGCGGTGACCTGAAGCCGGCCGCCTTAATCCCGCGCGTCGTACAGATCCATGTGAATGGCGTATTCGCCGGCCGAGCCCGCATCGCTCGGCTCATAGAGCTTGTAGGTATTCTGCTTGGCCGTTGAGACCAGCGCCTCGACCTGCAGAACCATCGCATCCTCCGGCCCCTCGGCCCGGAAGCCATAGATCGTGCCGCGCGGCACCACCACGCCTTCGAGCGGCCCGGCGGTGCGCGTGTTGCCGTCCGCATCCTTGAAGGTCACGCGGCCCTGCAGCACCATCCAGAATCCGGTCATGGCGGCATGCACATGCAGCCCCTCGCCACAGCCGCGCAGAACCTGCACCTGAGCCGCCATGAGATCGGTTACGCCAAGCACCGCGACGGCGCGGCTCTTATCGCCGAGATCGGGCTTCTCGAAGCTGAAATACTGAACCTGGCGCTCGTGTTTCGCCATTTTGTCCGGCTGGAACGCGCTCATCAGCAAGGCCCCAATGGGATTGCTCTCTTCGAACGGGATCAGCTTCATGGTGTCCTCCTTGATCTGCTTTTTGGCGGGGCTTTCACCCACAATGTTGAACGAACTCAGGCCGCCGCGGCAATCGCCCGCCCGGCGGAAAGCCGCCAGATCCGGTCAAGCTTTTCCACCCCGGTGAGGCGATGGGCAATGAGGATGATGGTGCGCCCCTGGGTGGAGGCGTTCAACGTCTCCAGGAAAGCGCGTTCAGTGGCGGCATCCAGCCCGGTGGCGGGCTCATCGAGGATCAGGATCGGCGCGGGCGACAGCAGCGTGCGCGCCAATGCGAGGCGCCGCCCCTGGCCGCCGGAGAAGCGATGGCCGCCCTCGCCCACCCAGCTATTCAGCCCATGCGGCAGGTTACGCACCGTCTCGCCGATCGCCGCCTGGTCGAGCGCCGCCCAGATAGCCGCGTCATCGGCATCTGGCCGGCCAATGCGCAGATTGTTGCGAATCGTGTCGTCGAACAAATGCGTCGCCTGGGACAGATGGCTGATCCGGTCCCGCACATCATGGGCGCTGAGATCGGCGAGATCGGTGCCGCCCAGCGTGATCCGTCCCTCTTGTGGGGCAGCGACCTTGAGCAGCAGGGCGGCGATGGTGGACTTGCCAGCGCCGGAGGGTCCGAGAATGGCGACGCGGCTGCCATGGGGGATGTCCAGCGTCATCCCGTCCAGCACCGCGTCACGGTCGTCCTGCCAGCGGAAGGACACGCCTTCGAGCCGCAATGCGGAACGGGTGGGCGGCTTGGCCGGGATGGCCGGGTCCGGATAGGGCACCGGCGCTTCCGCCGCCTCGATAATGCGGGCGGCGGCGGCAGCCGAATGTCCGGCCAGCACGCCGGCGCGCGGCAGGATGGCGATGGCCTCGAACGCGGCCAAAGCGAGGAAGATCAGCCCGGTGGCGGCCGCCGGCCCCGTGCCGGCGAAGATCAGAATGGCGAGGATGGCGGCCTGCCCGAGCAGAAACGCCGCCGCCTGGGCGGTGGCGCCGCGTAGCGCGATGCGGCGCTGGGTTTCGAACAGCCGTGCCTCGCGCGCCTGGATGGCAGCGGCCACCCGCCCCTCCGCCCCAAAGGCGCGGACCTCGCGCAAGCCGGACAGCGCATCGGCGGCGGCGGTGCGCAGCGCAGCGGTCGCGGTGGCGAGGTTCTCCCCCTCCGCGAGCGTGCGCCGCGCGGCAAGCCCCGGCAGAACGAAGGCGGTGAGCGCAAACAGGACGCAGAGAATGACGGCGAGGCCCCAATCCACCCGCCCGGCGGCGAGTGCCAGCAACGGCAATAGCAGAATCGCCCCGGCCAGCGGGATCAGGATGCGCAAATACAGCCCGTCCAGCGCCTCGACATCGCTCACCAGCCGCGACAACAGGTCCCCGGCACGGCGGAAACCCAGCCCGCCGGCGGAACTGCGCGCGAGCCCTCGGAAGAACCAGATGCGCAGATCGGCCAAGGCGCGGAAGGTCGCGGCATGCGTGGCGAGGCGTTCGAGATAGCGCAGTGCGATGCGCGACAGCCCGAAGACCCGCAGCATCACGGCGATACCCGCCACCCCGGCGGTAATGGCGACACCCGACCCAACGGCCACCATGGTGCCAGCCGAATACATCAGCGCCACCGAGGCGGTGAGCGCCGCGAGCGAGACCAGCAGTCCGAGCAACAGCCACAAGGACCGGCCGCGCCAAAGGCCAAGAATCCGTAGCAGCGGCGCGGCGGGATTGGTTGTGCCGCTCATGCGACGCCTCGCGCCGGCTGGGCTTGGCCGTCCCGCAACTCCAGGCGCCGTCCGCCGAAACTATGCGCGGCAGCGGCATGGCTGGCGAGAATGACGGTGCGGCCAACCGCGAGGCGGCGCAGGCTTTCCAGCACCTCCGCCTCGGTTGCCGGATCGAGATGCGCGGTCGGTTCGTCCATCAGCAGCAGCGGCGCGTTTTTCAGGAAGGCGCGGGCAATGGCGATGCGCTGGGCCTGACCGCCGGAGAGCCCATAGCCGCCCTCGCCAATCGGCGTCGCCAGGCCCTGCGGCAGGGCGGCAACGAAGCCATCGGCGCTGGCATTGCGCAGCGCCTTGGCGATCTCGGCATCGGTGGCGTCAGGCTTGGCGAAGCGGAGGTTTTCCTCAAGCGTGCCGGAGAACAGAATCGGCTTCTGGCCAATCCAGCCGGTCATGCGCGACAGCGCCTCCGGCACAATGCTCTCGATCGGCGCGCCATTGATGGTCACCCGGCCGGTTTCCGGGCGGATAAAGCCGAGCAGGATTTCCAGGATGGTGGATTTGCCCGCACCCGAGGGGCCAAGCAGCACCATGGTCTCGCCGGCCGGGACTCGGAAATTCACGCCGGACAGAGCCGGGCCGCGCGCGGCGTCCCAGGTGAAGCCAACTTGTTCGAAGGCGATGGTCACGCCATGTGCCGGCACGGTGCGGATCGGCTGGGCCAGTGCGGTTGCCGGCTCGGGCAATTTCGGCAATTGCGCCAGCGCGCCTGCTGCGCCAGCGGCATGCATCCGGTCCTGATAGGCAGCCGAGAAAGCGCGCAGCGGGGCGAAGAATTCTGGCACCAGCAGCAGCGTGAACAGCGCGATATCCAGCCTTCCGGCGTCGATTCCAGAGATGATCCCCCATTCGCGAATCGCCAGGATGATGACCGCGGCGGCAATGGCGCAATCCAGCACCGCCGAGGAGAGAAAGGCCACGCGCAGCACGCGCATTGTGCGGCGGCGCAGTTCGTCGGCGCTGCGGGCCAGCGCGGCGGCCTCATCACCGGCGCGATTGGCCAGCACGATGGTGGCAATTCCGCGCACCCGGTCGAGAAAGCGGGCCTGCAAACGGGTCAGGGCCAGGAATTGCCGGCCCGAGGCCGCCGCCGCGCCGAGTCCGGCCAGCGCCATGCCGAGCGGAACCAGCATGCCGAGCACTGCCAGCACCAAAGCCGCGCCCCAATCCACCGCCGCCACCGCCAACAGCACGATCAGCGGGCCGATCAGGGCGACAGCGGCGGCCGGTATCCAGCGGGCGAACAGACCGTCCAACGCCTCGATCCGGTCGATCACCGCCGCCGTCAGCGCACCGCTATGCTGGGTGCGGAAAATGGCGGGGCCGGCGTGCAACATGCGGGTCAGCGCCTCGCCGCGCAGGCGACGGCGGCCAGCGGCGCCAGCATCGAGTGCGGCGCGTTCGGCCAGGAAATTCAGCCCGGCGCGCGCCAGGCCGAGCAGGGCGAATCCGATGAAGGGGGCCAGACTCGGTGCCGTGCCATCGGCGCGCAGCGCCCAGGCCAGGATGATGGCGATGCACCATGCTTGCGTGATGGCGCAGACAATGCCGATCAATGTGGCGGCAATGGAGGGCAACGCCGCCCGCCGGCCGAGGGCGGATTGCGCGCGCAGCCAGTGCTTGGTGGCTTGTCCGGGCTCGTCCATGAGCATCGTCTAGCGCATGATGACCGAAGGTGGAATCACCGGAGGTCTGAATCATCCGCTCAACAAAGCTAGAGCATTCCGGGCGCTGACTAAGCTGATTCTGCTGGCATGTTTGCGCCGGACCGGATGCTGCCTGCCGCGCCGGGCGCGCCGCCAGCCCTGCCCCCTCGGATGCGGCCGCCACCGTCACAAAAATATTTCGAGATTCCCACAGCCTGCCTCAATTCCCACCACGCTTTTGCCTTTTTCCAGCGCGAAGAAGAGGGGGCGGTGATCGCGGTGGCAAGACGCCTCCAGACCCCGCGAGGAGCGAATTCGGAGCCAATGACAACACCGCAAGTCGTAGCCGGATACCAGCGCGGGAGACTCAAGTCCTCGCGACAGGATCGGCTCCAGCGGCCAGTCATTGCAGGAACTGGTGCAGTCCAGACCAGCACCGTGTCGCTTTTTCGACTTGGCTCTTCTTTCCCGAAATGCCTCGCTGCCCTTCTGGTGGTGCTATGTCCCGTCTTGTAGTTGTCTCTAACCGCGTTCCTGACCCCGAAGCCGGGGCTCAGGCTGGCGGACTCGCCGTGGCACTGGATGGGCTGATGCAGCGCCGGGGCGGCGTCTGGTTCGGCTGGAGCGGTAAAATCCGCGAGGATGCGGATAATGAGCCGCGCCTTTCCGAGCTTGGCGGCGTCTCCTACGCCACAATCGACCTGACGCCCGAGGAATACGCCACCTATTACAATGGCTATGCCAACAGCGTGCTCTGGCCGCTGCTCCATTCCATGCCCGAGCTGATGGTCTTCGATCGCCGCGCCGCCCAGTGGTTCCGCAAGGTGAATGAGCGCATCGCCGACAGCCTGGTGCCCCTGCTGACCCCGACCGACATCGTCTGGGTGCATGATTTCCACCTCTTCATCCTGCCGGCCGCGCTCCGCGCCCGGGGTGTGACGGCGCCGATCGGCTTCTTCCTGCATGTGCCCTTCCCGCAGCCGGACGTGCTCTCGGCGGCGCCGGAATGTGATCTGTGGCTGAAAGACCTGCTTGAGGCCGATCTGATCGGCTTCCAGACTGATAACGATGTCGAGAATTTCGCCGATTGCGCGGTGCAGATGGCGGGCGCGATCCGGCTGGCCGGCAATATCCTGCTGGTCGATGGCCGCCGGGTCCGGTTGGGTGCTTTCCCTGTCGAGATCGAGGCGCGCGAATTCTCCGAACTGGCCGAACATTCCTGGCGCGGCCCCGCCACTGATCGCCTGCGCCACAGCCTGATCGGCCAGAAGCTGATCCTCGGCGTGGACCGGCTGGACCCCACCAAGGGCCTGCTGCAACGCCTCTCCGGCTATCGCCGTATGCTCGAACAGCATCCGGAATGGCGCCGGGAAGTCACTTTCCTGCAAATCGCCGCCCTCTCGCGCGGCGAGGTCGCCACCTATCGCGATCTGCGCCATGCGCTCGAACGCGAGGCAGGCGCGATTAACAGCGAATTCGGCGAGGCCGACTGGACGCCCTTACGCGTAGTTGCCCGCGCCGGCGCCCGCTCCACCATGGCCGGCTATATGCGCGAGGCCGCGGTCGGCCTGGTCACGCCGCTGCGCGATGGCATGAACCTGG
>CANJOG010000153.1 GCA_947475475.1 Acetobacteraceae bacterium | reverse complement strand
GGATCGCCGATGGATAGAGGATGAAGGGCCAGTTGCCCTGCACCCGGTCCCCCAGCGCATGCTCGATGAACAGCGCCGCCGGCAGGATGGTGAGAATGGCCAGCAATCCGGCCCCGGGCTCGCGCCACCGCCCGGCGGCACGCCAGACACCGAGGCAGCTCAGGGCAAAGACCAGAGGGGACATCGCCAAAATCTGCCCGCCTACCAGCTCGCCGAGAAATTCGAGGGCGCGCGCCGGTGCGAAAGTTGCCAGCCGCCCGCCCTGCATCGCGAAACTCGCCCAATCGTGGCGCTGATTCCAGGCGAGCACCGGGGCAAAGACCAGAACGGTCAGCACCAGCCCGCCCCAGGGCTCCCAGCGCAGCAACCAGCGCCGCGCGGCGGGTGTCAGCAGCAGCCAGATTGCCACCCCCGCAGGAAACAGTGCGGCGGTGTATTTGCTGGCAAAGGCGCCCCCCAGCGCCAAACCCGCCACGAGCCACCAATAACCCCCGCGCAGGAGCGCCCTGCCCGCAATGTCCCTATTGGCGGAAATCAGCTCGGCGAGGGACCAGAGTGCCATGGTCCAGAAGAACAGTAGTGGGACGTCCGGCGTCATAATGATGGCGCCGATGCCGAACATTAGCGTCGCGTTGTAGAGCAGGGCGGCACGCGGCCCGGCATTGCTGGCGGGCCAGAGACATTCGGCCGTCCGCGCCATGAAAAGGCTGCTGATAAAGGCCGACATCGGGCCAAGCAGGCGCACGCCCAGCGTGCCATCGCCCAGCAAGGCGGTGCCGAGATAGGTCCAGATGGCAACCATCGGCGGATGATCGAGATAGCCGCTGGCCAGGGCGCGCGACCACACCCAGTAATACCCCTCGTCCGGGGCCAGCGGCACGGCGGCGGCCACCGCCAGCCGCACCAGCGTCAGGCCGGCCAGCGCAGCAATCAGATAAAGCGGCGCCCAGGCCGGAAGGCCGAAGGCGCCGCGTGGCGAGGATGTTCTGTCCATCCGCCCCGTCTCAGCGACGGCGCCAGACCAGGGTGGAGGAAACCGCGAAGTTCCACACGACCGCGAGCACGGCACCAAGCAGGCCAGCAGGTGTCCACTGGCCGTTTTCCATATAGATCACACGGGCAATACCGATATTGGCGATGGCGCCGAGGCCGCAGACCACCATGAAGATCAGCAGGCCGCGCCACAGCGCCGGCCCACGCAGCCGCTGGTCGCGATAGGTGATCGAATTATTCAGGCTGAAATTGACGATCATGGCGAGAATCGTCGCCGCCGTCTGTGAGGACGAGAAGCCGAGACCGAGCAGGCGGCAGACGGTCAGCACCGCCAGATGCACCACCACGCCCACCGCTCCGACGCTGGCGAAGGAGATGAAGCGCGACGGCACCACCCCGCCGATCATCTTGTCGGCCAGCAGGCCCACGAACTGGACCATCACCAGAATATCGAGCTTGCTCTCGCCGGCATGGCGTTCGCGGAATTCGAAGGGGATTTCATGCACGCGCAGCGGCGCGGGGGCGCTGAGCAGCAGATCCACCAGGATCTTGAAGCCCTGCCCGCTCAGATGCGGCGCGACACGCTCGAAGGTAACACGCGGCAGCATAAAGAAACCGCTCATCGGGTCGCTCACACGCGAGGGCAGCACGAACTGGGCGGCACGGATGCCGGAATTGGACAGCCAGACGCGGAAGGAGCCGGCCAGACCCGCATTATCGCCGCCCGCGACATGGCGCGAGCCGACCACAAGGTCGAAGGCGCCGGATTTCAGCGCGGCGAGCATTAAAGGCAGGCGGGTCTCGTCATGCTGGAGATCGCCATCCATCACCGCGATATGGGCGGCGGAGGAGGACAACGCGCCCTCAATCACCGCACTCGACAGTCCGCGCCGGCCGATCCGGCGGATGCAGCACACACGCGAATCGGCCTGGGCGATGGCCCGCACCTCCTCGGAGGTGCCATCGGGGCTGTTATCGTCCACGAAGACCACTTCCCAGGCGATGCCGGCCAGGGCCTCGTGCAGCTTGGCGATCAGCGGCGCGACATTGGGCCGCTCATTATAGCAGGGCACCACGACGGTGAGGTCGGTCGCGAAGGGTGTGGGGCCTCCCTCACTCGAGCCGAAGGGCTGGGCAAGCGGGATGATGCCGCGCGGCGGGGGTGAGTTTTCGGACAATGGACGCTTCAGTTCTTAGAGAGGAACGCCAGCCAGGTTCCGGCTGGTGCGAATGGTCTGCAATGTCTGCACCCGGCCGACATTGGGCGCGCCGGTCAGGCGCTGGGTAAGCTGGTTCTCATGCGCGGTGTCACGCGCGACAAGCCTGAGCATGAAATCCCCACCGCCACGGATCATGTGGCACTCCCGCACTTCCGGCCAGCTGGCCACCAGTTGCTCGAAAGCATCGAGCACGGCCTGCTTCTGGCTTTCCAGCCCAACAATGGCAAAGAAAATAACCTGCCAGCCGAGCAATTGCGGGTCGGTATCGGCATGATAGCCACGAATGATGCCGTCCTCTTCCAGCCGCCGGACCCGGCGCAGACATGGCGGGGCCGAGATGCCGGCCCGGCGCGCCAGCTCGACATTGGTAATCCGCCCGTCCTCCTGCAACTCGGAGAGGATTCGGCGGTCGATGGCGTCGAGATCAGTGTCGGCGGTCTGTGCCCGCATGATGTTCCAGTCAGCCCCCAGGGTCGGCGAAATATTATTGCGGCGCGCCGTTCCGGCAAGCCATAAAAGAAGCCGCCCTCCCATTCCGCACGGACGGGCGGGAAATTAACGCGTCCCGCCCCCTGTTTTCCTTGTCGACGAAGTCACTTGTGCCGATATACGGGCCGAACGGCACACCGGACTGTCGCGCCCAGCTCGCTTTCGCGTCCCCCACCTTAGCGCCCACCCGCCTTCGCGCGCCAAATGGAGCCACCGCCTCGATGCCGACCACTCACCGCTGCCCTGTCCTGATCATCGGAGCCGGGCCGGCCGGCTACACCGCCGCGATCTATGCCGCCCGCGCCAATCTTGCACCCATGCTGGTCGCCGGATTGCAGCCAGGTGGGCAGCTGACCATCACGACGGATGTGGAGAACTACCCGGGCTTCGCCGAGGTCATCCAGGGCCCCTGGCTGATGGAGCAGATGGAAGCACAGGCCAAGCATGTCGGGACACAGGTGATCGGCGACATCATCACCAAGGTGGACTTTTCCCGCCGGCCATTTCGCTGCGAGGGCGACTCGGGCGACATCTACATCGCCGACGCAATTGTCATTGCCACCGGCGCCCAGGCGCGCTGGCTCGGCCTGCCGGCTGAGCAGCAATTCGCCGGCGCAGGTGTCTCGGCCTGTGCTACCTGTGACGGGTTCTTTTATCGCGGCAAGCGTGTGGTTGTTGTCGGCGGCGGCAATACGGCGGTGGAGGAAGCACTCTACCTGACGCATCACGCCGCCCATGTGACGCTGGTGCATCGCCGCGATTCGCTGCGGGCGGAGAAGATTTTGCAGAAGCGGTTGTTCGCGCATCCAAAGATCGACGTTATCTGGAACCATGCGGTGGCCGATATCACCGGCGCGGGAACACCCCCTGTGGTCACCGCCGTTCAGCTGAAGGATGTCATTACCGGATCGATCCAAACGGTGGCGACCGATGGCGTGTTCATAGCGATCGGCCATTCTCCCACCACGGGAATTTTCAACGGCCAGATCGATCTCGATGCCGAGGGTTACGTTCTGACGACCCCCGGCAGCACCCGCACCTCCGTGCCCGGTGTGTTCGCGGCGGGCGATGTGCAGGATAAAATTTACCGCCAGGCGGTCACAGCCGCAGGAACTGGTTGCATGGCCGCATTGGAAGCCGAAAAGTGGCTGGCGGAACATGCCGAGTCGGCTCCGCTGGCAGCGGACTGAGACGGCGGATCATTTGGTGGGCGCGCGGCCGGCCCCGATGACGGGGACGGCGCAAATATTGCCAGCATCATCACGATGCGGGCGGGGAGCGGAGTAGGCACATGGATTGGGACAAGCTGCGCGTGTTCCACGCGGTTGCGGAGGCAGGAAGCTTTACCCATGCCGGCGATACGCTGAATCTGAGCCAGTCGGCGGTCTCCCGCCAGATTTCGGCGCTGGAAGAGGCCTTGCAGGTTCCGCTGTTTCATCGCCATGCGCGCGGTCTGATCCTGACCGAGCAGGGCGAGAGTCTGAACCGGACGGTGCGCGAGGTTTTCGCCAAGCTGGCGATGACTGAGGCGCTGCTGACCGAGAGCAAGGAAAAGCCGACTGGGCGCCTGAAGGTCACCACCACGGTGGGTTTCGGCACGTCCTGGCTGGCGCCGAGGCTGAAGGACTTCCTAGACGCCTATCCGGATGTGTCCGTCACACTTCTGCTCGATGACGCTGACCTCGATCTCGCCATGCGCGAAGCCGATGTCGCCATCCGCATGCATCCGCCCCGCCAGCCCGATCTGGTGCAACGGCATCTGCTGGACATCCATTGGAAGCTGCTGGCATCGCCGGATTATCTCAAGGCCCATCCGGCTCCGCAGCGCGCCGAGGATCTGGACGATCACAAGCTGGTCCTGTTTGGCGGCTATCGACCGCCCGTCGCCGATATCAACTGGCCGGCCGATATTGGCCGGAAGCCAGGCAGTCCCCGCCGGGCGCTGATGGAGGTGAACAGCCTCCAGGCCATGCTGATGGCCATCCGCTCCGGCGTCGGCATCGGCGCCCTGCCCGACTATCTGGGCTCGGAACTCGACGGGCTGGTGCCGGTGCTGCCGGATGTGAAGCCGCCGAAGGTGGATGTGTTCTTCGTCTATCCGGAAGAACTCCGCACCTCCAAGCGCGTCGCCGTCTTCCGCGACTTCCTGCTCGCCCGGCTGGCCGAACAGCGCCACTGAGGCCGATCAGCCCATCGAAACCGGTTGGCCCGGACCATTCAGGTCCGGGCCCCGGATAGGGTCCGTAGATCAAAAGTTCAGTGCCAAATTCATGCGATTGATGCATGCCGGTTGCGGCCATTCAGCGCAGCACGGAACATGGGACGATCGTCTAGGATTTTTGCACGGTCTTGCGGCTGCTTGTCCCGGCAGCCTGTAGGACCGGGTATCGGATGCGGGCGCCGCAATGGCTCGGAGCCGTTGCGGGCCACTAAGGCCCCATGTCTCCCAGACATGAAAGCCTCCCTGTTGACTTAGCCCGCCAGGCACTGTTCTGGCGGGCTTTTTCTTCGACGTGACAAGCTCATTTGCCCAATCTGGGGCCCGTCAGGGGCCAATCGCGCGCTGATTGCGGCGACGCGCAGGCGCGCCGTTGCAAAAGCCGCCGGATCGTGGGCAGGCTGCCGGCCATAGTGCCGGCTTGACCAACCACCGGGCGAGGGCCGATTCATCGTCCCGCGGCTACTCCTGGCAGTCCGCATCGCGGGAAAAGACGGGCGGGATGTTCCGTTCATGTTCATTGAGCGAAGGCGATCATGCGGCAGGTGAGAGTCGGCGATATCACGATTGATTCGATCATCGAGCGCGACGGCCCATGGCGGCGCCCGCAAGATTTCTTTCCTGACTATGATGATGCCGCGTTCAGACGCCATTTGCTGACACTCGAACCCGAGATGTTCGACCCGGCGTCTGGAATGCTGGTAATTACCTATC
>CANJOG010000152.1 GCA_947475475.1 Acetobacteraceae bacterium | reverse complement strand
GTTCCTGTCCCGTCGATCCCCGATACGATCGAACGCCTGCGCCGCATCCGCGACATCTTCCCAGACCCGCGCAGCATCGCCATCGATTTCAGCCTTGGCTGGACCAGCGAGCGCATCACCGAACTGGTGACGAACAGCCCGGTCGAATTCGCCTGGCTGGAAGATCCCGTCCCCTTCGCCAATCTCATCGAACTGACCACAACCCTCTCGACCCAGATCGCGGTCGGCGAGACCTGCACCGAGCAGAAGCCCCTGCTCGACCTCCACGCCGAGTCAAAAGTTCCAGCCGTCATCATCGATATGCAGCATGTCGGCGGGCCGGTCCGCTTCCTCGAATCCGCCCGCGCGCTGGCCGCCATGGGAGCGCGCATCGGCTCACACGCCTTCACACACCACTCCACCCATCTACTCTCCTGCGTGCCCGACAGCCTGCCGGTTGAAAATCTCGATTGGTGGGACTGCCTGTTTTCCCCTGCCCTCTCCCTCGATCCCTGGGGCCGTATCTCCGTTGCCGGCCCCGGCTTCGGTGTCAGCATCCGCCAAGAGATGATCGCCCGCCACGGCCGCCCCGTCACCTAATCCCCACCATCAGGAGGAACACCATGCGTACAGCAAAAGACTTCCACATTTTCGACGTCCACCATCATGCCGGACAGGTGCTCGGTTTCGCCTCCACCGCGACACATACCGACGCCAAGCCGACCACAATGGAAGACGATATCGCAACGCGCGTTTCCTTCATGGAAAAGCACGGCATCGACCAGGCCATGATCATGCCAGGCAGTGGCGCGAGCAATCTCGGCCCGGCCAATGACTATGTCGCCAAATACCGCGCCGCCGACCCCGCCCATTTCCCCGCGGCGGTCGGCTCGGTCAATCCGCTCGATGGCGCCGCGGCTGTTGCCGAACTCAATCGCTGCATCGACGTGCTCGGCATGAACGGCATGGTGTGGCATCATCGCTTCTGCGGCATGGTCATCAACCATCCGACGATGATTCCACTGCTCGATCGCATCAAGCACTACAAAGTGCCCGCTTTCGTCCACATCATTGCCGATTCGATGCTGGAAAGCCCGTGGCGCCTGCAAAAACTCGCCGATGCCTACCCAGACACCACCTTCGTAGCACTGGATGGTTTCTCAAGCCCGAACCATGTCGCCTGGATGTTCTATATCGCGGAAAAGACGCCCAATATCGTCTTCGATACCGGCGTGATGATGTCGCTGCATCACCAACTCGACGAATTCGTCGAACAGGCCGGCGCGGATCGCCTCCTGCTCGGCACCGATGCCTATGCCGAGCCGCATTTCCACACCGCTTTCCCGATCAACGAACTCCTCGCCTCGCATATCAGCGACGAGAATCTGCGCAAGGTCTTCAGCGGCAATCTGAAGCGCCTGCTCAAGCTCGCCTGAGCACCACTCAACCAGAACGGCGCGGCCTCAATCGGCCGCGCCGGCGCTTCCCAGATAAGTGCGCTGCACCACGGCAGCAACCTCCGTGCTCGGGCCGGACGCCACGATCCCGCCCATGCTCATCAAATAGGCACGCTCTGAAATCTTCAACGCCAGACGCGAATTCTGCTCAACCAGCAACACCGCCGTACTGAAATCCCGCGCCAAAGTACGCAGCACATTGGCCAGTTCCTGCACCATCACCGGCGACAAACCCAGTGACGGCTCGTCCAGCATCAGCAGGCTCGGTGAACTAGTCAGCGCCCGCCCAATCGCCAGCATCTGCTGCTGCCCACCACTCAATGTCTCCGCAAACTGCCTTCTCTTTTCAGCCAAGATTGGAAATGCCGCATACACAGCATCCATCCGCTCCCGCATCCGCGCCGCAGTCTGCCGATAGCCACCGGCGCGGAGATTTTCCTCCACCGTCAGCGCCGCAAAGCACCGCCGCCCCTGCGGCACATGCGCAATCCCTAGCGCGGCGATATCCCACGCGTTACGTGCCCCAATCTCAGCACCGGCAAAACCGATCCGCCCCGCACTCGGCCGCACCAGCCCGGAAACGGCGCGCAGCAGCGTGCTCTTCCCCGCGCCATTCGCGCCCACTAGTGCGGCGAGCTCACCCTGCCGCACCTCCATCGTCACGCCGCGCACAGCCGGAATCACACCGTAATGCGCCCAGAGTTCGCTGATGCTGAGAAGGGGATCAGACAACGTCCTGCCCCAGATAAACATCGATCACCCGCTGATGCGCCTGCATATCCGCCGTCGTGCCATCGAAAATGACCCGCCCGGTCTCCATGACCATGATCCGGTCCGCAATGGGCAGCAGGAAATGCATATTATGATCGATCACCGCAACACTGACGCCCTCATCACGAATGTCACGAATGAGTGCCGCCAACCGCGCGGCGTCCTCCTCACTCAATCCCGCCGCCGGCTCATCAAGTAGCAACAGCCGCGGCGACGTCGCCAATGCCAACGCCACGCCAAGGCTGCGCTGCCGCCCATAAGGCAGTGCATTGCCTGCCACCTCGGCCTGATCGCCCAGGCCGCAGAGTCGCAGCAGGCGGTTGACATCGACTTTCGGAAATCTCCCGGTATATCCAGGCACCATCACCGTCTCGCGCACACTCAATTCGCCAAAAGTCATGGCCTGCTGAAATGTCCGCGCAATCCCTCGCCCCGGCAGCAGATGCGGCGCACTCTCGTCGATCCGCCGCCCTTCGAACCAAACCGATCCGGTGGTCGGCTTGAGAAATCCCGAAGTTACATTGAACAACGTCGTCTTGCCCGATCCATTCGGCCCGACAACGGCAAGAATCTCCCCCTTGGCGATCCGCAGATCAACCTCATCCACCGCCGCCACGCCAGAGAAATGCTTGCTGAGCGCGCGGGTTTCCAAAAGCACACTCATGCCGCGCGCCCCTTCGCACGCAGCCGTCCGCGCAGCAAATCTCCCAGTGAAGCCGGCACACCCTTGGGCATCAGCAGAATGATGGCAATAAAGATCACACCGAGCGCGATCTCATTCTGCGTCGCCGAGAACCCAAACACACGCGGCAGCAGCATGGTCACAATCACGCCAATGATCGGCCCGGACAGACTCTGCGCCCCGCCAATCAGCAGCATCAGAATGAACTCAATCCCCGGCCCCGAGCCAAACTGATCGGGATTCATGAAGTGCTGATAGTAGGCCCAGCACGCCCCCGCGCATCCGGCGAACAAGCCGCTGATCATGAACGCCACAACCCTGTCCCGCGCCGCATTTACGCCCGCCGCTGTTGCCAATGCCTCATTCTGCGCCGCTGCCTTCAGCCGCCGCCCCAGTGGAATCCGGGGCAAGATAGCCGCCGCAATGATCGCCACCACGAGCAGAAACAAGGTGAAGTAATACCACTCAACCCGCGAGTTCAGCGTGATCGGCCCCAATGCATCGGGAGAGGCCGCCAGCACCAGCCCGGTATCGCCATTGGTGAGAGTGCGCCAATTCAGCGCCACCACACGTGCGATTTCCGAAAAGGCGAAAGTCATGATCAGGAAATAGTGGCCCTTCACCCGCAGCGACGGATATCCGACCAGCCCGGCGAACAATGCCGCCATGACCATCGCGGCCGGCAGGCATAGCCAGAACGAAACCCCATAATTCAGCGTCAGAAGCGCGGCCGTGTACCCCCCCACGCCCCAGAGTGTCCCATGCGCCACGGAGAGTTGTCCCGCCGTGCCAAAAAGAAATCCAAGCCCATAGACAGTCACACCGTAGATGCAGATCAGCACACCTGTATGCACCGACCTCCCGCTGACTGGCAGTTGCGGAAAGATCAGCGCCAGGGCCAGCACCGGCAGCCAGAAGGCCGCACCCTTTAGCATGACGGAACGCGCCGGCATCAGATCGCCGCCTCGGTGCCACGCAGCAGCCCCTGCGGCCGCAAAAGCAACATCAGAATCATCAGTGCGAAGGAGACCGCATCGGTCCATTCACCAAAGCCAAACGCCGCATTCGCCGCCTCCGCCATGCCAAGCAGAAAAGCAGCAATCATTGCCCCGCCGACATTACCAAGTCCGCCGACAATCGCCACCGCGAAGCCCTTGACCACATAGGACGAACCCATCATTGGCGAGATCGGATAGATCGTCGCCAAAAACGCCCCGCCCGTTGCCGCCAATATTCCGCCACCGATAAAGGTCAGCATGATCATCCGCGGCACCGGAATGCCCATCAACGTCGCCGTCTCGCGGTCCAGCGCGGTGGCACGCAAGGCGACGCCAACCTTGCTGTAGCGCAGCGCCAGGCCGAATGCCGTGAAGATCAGCGCCGTAACGACAATAATGAACACGCGCTGCGACGAAATCCGCAAATCGCCATAGCGCCAGATGGTGCTGAACAGCGGGGCGACATTCTTCTGCGTGATAGTCCAGAACTCGATCAGAATATTCTGGATCACCAGGATTAACCCAAGCGAAACCAGGAATCCATTCACCGGCCGCTTAAGCGTGTAGCGAAACAACCCGCGCTCCAGCGCGAACGACACCAGCCCCACAAACACCAGCGCCGCGACCAGACCAACCACGAAGACCGGCCCACCCTGTGGTGCGACCACCAGCAAGGCATAAGCACCCAGCATCATCAATTCGCCATGCGCGAAATTCACAATACCGGTCAGGCCAAACACCAGCGTGATGCCAACCGCCACCAGCATATAGATGCTGGCAACACTCAGCCCGTTGAATGCCTGCTGCAGGACAACCCAGATATCCAAGGTATTTCGTTATCCTTGCAAGGTCATCGGAAAAGCGCAGTAGCGCGCCCGGGCATTGGCCGGGCGCACCAGGCGCTCACGGATCGACGTGATAGGTCTTGCCCTTGCCAGTCGGGCTGTCGACCAGGCAGAAATCCAGCCCATAGATGGCGCTGTTCTTCTCGTTGACGCTGATTTTGCCTGCCACACCCTGATGCGTAATGCTACGCATCGCTTTCAGCACCGCATCGGTGTCCGTAAAAGTGCCGGCGGTTTCGATCGCCTTGCTCAGCATATAGACAAAGTCATAATTCCAGACCGCCGAGTAGAACCCGACCGGATTGGCCTCACCGGTAAACGCGCGATAGCGATCCGCCAGCCCCTGTGCCGCCGGTGTCGCCGGATTCTCGATATTCGCACCAACGAAAGTATTCGCCGCATAGGGCCGATCCAGCCCGGCCGCCTGGGCCGCCGTGCAGCCAAGGCCCTGGGTGAAGAATTTCGGCGTCGCGTCGATTTCCTTATTCGCCCGGATCACCGCATTGATCGGCTCCTGCGTCCAGCCAACGAACACCATATCCGGCTTGGTCGAACGGATGCGCGTGAGCAGTGCAGACGGATCGGCGCTGGCACTGGCGAGCATTTCCGTCGTGGTCAATTCATATCCTGCCCGAACCAGCTCGGCCTTCAACGGCTCCAGAATCTGATCGGACGTCGCATCCTTCGTCATCAGCAACGCGATCTTTTTCACATCAGGGTAGATTTCCTTGATCCCCTTGACGCTGATGCTGATGCGCGTCGCCACCGGCGGCACGGTGATGACCATGTATTTCGTCTTGTCGATCTGCGCCGCCGCCGACGAACTCGTGGTGAAATAAATCACCTTCGCCGGATCGGAGAGCTGCAACACGATCGGTGCCAACGGCCCGATCGCACCAAACAGGAACTTCACCTTCTGATCATTGATCAGCTCTACCGCG
>CANJOG010000151.1 GCA_947475475.1 Acetobacteraceae bacterium | reverse complement strand
GGTCGCCAGCCCCGCACGCACCACTTCGGCAGAGAGCGTGTCGAGCTGGGTGCGGGAATTCTCCATCTCCGACTCAACGACCGTGCGCAATTCGCTCAGCGTGCGCCCAGCCATGCGGGCATTGAGATAATTCGCCGCCTGTTGCAGCGCCGAGGTCGGCAATCCCGCCGGCACCTCGATCACCCGGTTCTCCACCTGGCCCTCGGAATTGACCAGCACCACCAGCGCCCGGCCTGATCCCAGCGGCACAAATTCGATATGCCGCACCGGGCTGTCAGTCTTCGGCGCCAGCACCAGCCCGGCTGCGGCCGACAGGCCCGACAGCATCGAGGACGCCTCGGCCAGCGTATCCTCCAGCGAACGCCCGCGCGCTTCCAGCGTGGAGCCGATCGCCTCGCGGTCCTCATCGGAAATCGTGCCGAATTGCAGCAGCCCGTCTACGAACAGACGCAAGCCCCGATCGGTCGGCAGGCGGCCGGCCGAGGTATGCGGGGCGAACAGCAGCCCGGCATCCGTCAGATCGGCCATGACATTGCGGATCGTCGCGGGCGACAGCGCCATCGGCAGGCGGCGCGAGAGCGTGCGGCTGCCCACCGGCTCGCCGGTCTCGACATATTGCTCGACAATTTCACGCAGCACGGCCTCAGACCGCGGATCGAGCGTCCCGGCGCTTCTGCGTGGCGGCTGGCCCCTGAGAGGGGGCATGTAGCGTTCATCCATGGTCTTGCACCCCTGCGATCAAGGTATGAATCGCGGGGGCCCAGGTCAATCACCTTGGCTACCCCATGCAAATACCCCGCCGCGCGCCGCCGGATTCTTCGCGCCATGCTTGCCCCGCGCGGCGCGATCACTATGTTCGCGCCCTCACAACCACGGATTCTCTCCCCATGCGCCCATCCGGCCGCGCCCCTGACGTCCTGCGCTCCGTCTCCATCGAACCCGGCTTCTCCCATCATGCCGAGGGCTCCTGCCTCATCCGCATGGGCGGCACCGAAGTGCTCTGCACCGCCTCCGTCGAAGGCAAGGTGCCCGGCTTCATGCGCGGCACCGGCAAGGGCTGGGTGACGGCCGAATACGGCATGCTCCCCCGCGCGACGCATACGCGCGGCGACCGCGAAGCCGCGCGCGGCAAGCAATCCGGCCGCACCCAGGAAATCCAGCGCCTGATCGGCCGCTCGCTCCGCGCCGTGGTCGATCGCGCGGCGATGGGCGAAATCACCGTGGCGCTGGATTGCGACGTGCTGAACGCCGATGGCGGCACGCGCTGCGCCTCCATCACCGGCGCCTATGTCGCCCTTTCGCTCGCCTTCCATCACCTCGTGAAGATGAAGGTGATCTCCGCCGTGCCGCTGATCGGCCAGGTCGCCGCCGTCTCCTGCGGTATCGTCCAGGGCGTGCCGGTGCTCGACCTCGATTACGAAGAAGATTCCGGCGCCGAGGCGGATGCGAATTTCGTCCTGACCGCCGCCGGCGGCATCGTCGAAATCCAGGGTACCGCCGAAGCAGCACCGTTCAGCGAGGCCGAATTCACCCGCATGATGGGCCTGGCCCGCACCGGCACCACCGCCCTGTTCGCCGCCCAGAGCGAGGCCATCGCGAAGGTGCTCGGTTAATGCGCGCGCTGCCGCCCGGATCGAAGCTGGTTATCGCCACCCATAATCCGGGCAAATTGCGCGAAATCGCCGACCTGCTTGCGCCTCTCGGCCTCGATTGCGTCTCGGCAGGCGAACTTGGCCTGCCCGAGCCAGACGAGGACGCCCCGGATTTCGTCGGCAATGCCCGCATCAAGGCCCTGGCGGCAGCCACCGCCTCCGGCTTTGCGGCGCTTGCCGATGATTCCGGATTTTCCATGGCCGCACTTGCCGGCGCGCCCGGCGTGTATTCCGCACGCTGGGCGGGGCCTGGGAAGGATTTCACCGTCGCTATGGAGCGCGTGCACGCGGAGGCCGCCAGTGCCTGGGATGCCGGTGGCGACCGCCGCGCCTGGTTCTCCTGCGCCCTCTGCCTCGCCTGGCCCGACGGCGAGACGGCCACCTTCCTCGGCCGCGTCGAGGGCGAGGCCATCTGGCCACCACGCGGCGCGAACGGATTCGGCTATGACCCGATGTTCCTCCCGATCGGCGGCAGCCAGAGCTATGGCGAAATGCCGCCGGAGGAAAAACACGCCACCAGCCACCGCGCCCGCGCCTTCGCCCAGTTGCTGGCCCGCGGGCTTGGTCGCGCGGATGGAGATGACACGTCGGAGGACGGCGCGGAGCATTAGCCTCCGCGTCAGAGCGATGACAAAGCACTAGTCTTGATAATCATTATCAGCGCCGCGCGGCATATCCGCTGCCGCGTTATCGCTGATTGCGTCCGCGCGTTCTCCTTCCGGCCGCATCACCTATTCCCAGCCTAGAGAGCGGATGGGTCATGCCGCGCGCAATGAGATTTCGCCATCCGCGCAAACATTTTTTGTAAGTTATCCGTATTATACTCGGCCTCTCACAAGTCATCCGAAAGTACCCAGCACGTACGGTATGGCCTGATAACCCATCGCAAAACCTAACCGCTGATATAGGCCGCCAAGCCAAACCGCGCAGCCCGGTCGATTCCCTAGTTTCCATCTATATCCGACAACATGCGCAATATGGCGCGCCAGTGGCCGATTGCGTGGAGAACCCTTGCCCTGCGAATGCTGCGCCAACAATCGGGGACATCACCATGGCCGACACAATTCTTGGCGCGAACGGCAATACCTACACGGTGAACACCAGCAGTGCGGCGGTGCAGAGCGCACTCAACCAGATCGCGCAGACAATCGCGTCGCAGGTCGTTGTGAACATCAATGCTGGGCCAATCAACTGGAACAGCCTGCCCGCCAATGGCGTGCTCATCCTGACCGGCACCAACACCGTGGGATTTCTGCTGTCCGTGCCGAAGAATTTCAGCGGTACCATCATCAACGCCACCAGCGGCGGCGGCGATGTGCAACTCCTCGGCGGCACGGGAAAATATGCGCTGATCAGCGGCGACAACAACACCACGGCGCTGGTGAAGAAGACCAACCCGAACGCGCAAATCAGCTTCACCGTCGGCGATGGGAACAACTATCTCGATCCCTCGCAAGGCGGCCAGTTCAACTACCAGGCCGGGAGCGGCAACGACACCATCGTCAGCATGGACGGCACGGCCACGATCAATGCCGGCACCGGCAACAACCTGATCCAGACCGGCAAGTCCACCGCCCTCATCAACGTCACCGGCAATGACACGATCATCGCCGCCGATGGCACTGACACGATCCTGGTCAGCGGCGGCGGATCGGCAATGGTGCAGGCTGGGCGGGCGACACTCCAATTCGCCGGCGGCAGTAGCGCAAGCACCGTGCTAGGCGGCTCGGGCGGCAATGACACGATCTTCGCCGGCGATGGCGGCGGCTATTTCCAGGGTGGCGCGCGCGGTGACAATTTCATGCGCGCGGGAACTGGTGCCGCCACGCTAATCGGCGGCGGCGACGGCGATTTCCTCACCGCCAGCGCCAATTCCACCAAATTCACCCTGATCGCCAGCGACGGCAACCAGACACTCACCGCCGGCGGCGCCTCCATTGGCGGTGATTTCACCGCGGGGAGCGGCAATGATCTGATTCTCGGCGGCTCAGGCGCGGATACATTCCATGCCGGCGCCGGCCGCGCCAGCATGTTCGGCGGCGCGGGAAATGATCTCTTTTCCTTCGCCAACGACGCTACCCACGGCGGCACAAATATCATCGTGCAGGACTTCACAATCGGCCAGGACAAAATCGGCCTCGATGGCTACGGCGCGGATGCCATCGCCAAGGCGCTCGCCTCGGCCAAGGTCAGCGGCGGAGCGGAAACCATCAAGCTGGCGGATGGCACACGCGTCACCTTCCTGGGCGTCACCATGCTGCACACCACGGACTTCGTGGGAATCGCCAGTGGCGGCGGCAGCGGCGGCCACGACGACGACGGCCATGACAAGGAGCATGGCTACGGCCTGTTCAACGACGACTAGAGCAACGCCTGGGCGGGGAGTTCCACCTCCCCTCCCCGTCCACGCAACTTCCCGGCACGCTACCCCGGCCTTCCGATCCGCCCAGAAGCCGCGCTAGACTACGCACCGTAACGGACCCAAACGCACAGGCGGGTCGGCAAGGGGCGGGAAAAAGATGGAAACGCGCATACTCGGCGGATCGGGCCTGACTGTCTCGGCCATCGGGCTAGGCTGCAACAATTTCGGCGCCCGCATCGATCTTGAGCAGAGCAGGAAAGTTGTCGCCCGCGCGCTCGATCTCGGGGTCACTTTCTTCGACACCGCCGATGTCTATGGCGTGCATTGGGGCAGCCAAGCCGGACGCTCCGGGCTCTCCGAAGACTATCTCGGCCAGTCCCTCGGCGAGCGCCGCAAGGACGTCGTGATCTGCACCAAATTTGGCCTGCCCTTCGATGGCGATGCCACGCGCAAGGGCGGATCGCGGCGCCACATCATGCGCTCGGTCGAGGAATCGCTGAAACGCCTGCGCACAGACTGGATCGACCTCTACCAGATCCACCGCCCCGACCTGTCCACGCCGATCGAGGAAACACTCCGCGCACTCGACGACCTCGTGCGCCAAGGCAAGGTCCGCTACATCGGCTGTTCCGGTTTCGCTGCCTGGCGTCTGGTGGAAGCGCAATGGACCGCACGCCACAATGGCCTCAATCGCTTCGTGGCACTGGAGGATGAATACAGCCTGCTCTCACGCGAAATCGAACGCGACCTGATCCCGCTGCTCGGCTCCTACGGGCTCAGCCTGCTGCCCTATTACCCGCTGGCGGCCGGCATGCTCACCGGCAAATACCAGCGCAACACGCCGCAGCCCAAGGGCTCGCGCTTTGCCAATACCGCCTCGCTCGGCGATCGCTTCGGCAGCGATGCCACCTGGGAAAAAGTCGAAAAGCTTGGCGACTTCGCCAGCGCGCGCGGCCATACGCTGCTGGAGCTCGCCATGTCCTGGCTGGTCCGCCGCCCGGCCGTGGCCAGCGTCATCGCCGGCGCCACCAGCCCTGAGCAGATCGAGCAGAATGTCGCTGCCGCCAACTGGGTGCTAAGCGAGGCCGAACTGGCCGAAATCGACACCATCGTGCCGCCGGGCCAGGGTGGTGGTGGCGGGCGCTACTAGAGCGGGATGACCGCGGATAGAAACGGTCCTCCCACTCTAGCTCTTTGTTTGATCCCATGATTCAGACCTACGGTGATTCCACCTTCGGTCATCATGCTCTGGCGCGTTACACGGGAAGCAGCGCAGCAATCTCCACGCGCCGCCCATGGGCGCGTGCATGGGCCTCGTAATTATAGATCTGCGTGCGTTTGCGCGCGATCAGCGCCATCGCCTCGTCACGCTCCGCACCATCGAGAATGCGCCCTGTCGTCGCATGGGCTTGGCGGCGGACATGCACCTCGCTCGCCGGGTCGGCGCGCAGATTGCTGACCCAGTAAGGGTCGCGCGGGCCACCCGCGTGCGAGCCCATGACCAGATATTCCATCCCGGTCCAGCTATAGCAGGCTGCGGAAATTCATCACTTGTGGTCGGATAGCTTCTGTATCTGGCTGACCATTTGTGTGGTTCGCGGTGACGGTACGTCCAAACTCTGCGGTATTTGACCTTCGGCAGGCCGGTGTTCGTCATTGCGGTGTGGCCAGAAGGC
>CANJOG010000150.1 GCA_947475475.1 Acetobacteraceae bacterium | reverse complement strand
TGCACTCGGCAGTATCGACATCGACGCTGCCCGCTACTGGGGGCCGCAGACAGAGCGTGCGCGCCGCCTGTTCCGCATCGGCACGGAGCGCTTCGCGCCACTGCTGATCCGCGCCGTCGCCTTGCAGAAGCGCGCCGCCGCAGAGGCCAATGCTGAGCTTGGCGAACTCCCCAACCTCATCGCCAGCGCCATCGCCGAGGCCGCCAGCGAGATCGCCGCTGGCCATATGGACGCCGAATTTCCGCTCCCCGTCTGGCAGACCGGCAGCGGCACGCAGACCAACATGAATGCCAATGAGGTGATCGCCAACCGCGCCAATGAGTTGCTCGGCGGCGCGCGTGGCGACCGTGCGCCGGTGCATCCCAATGATCACGTCAATCGCGGCCAGTCCTCCAATGACAGTTTTCCCACCGCCATGCATGTCGCCGCAGCGCTGGCGGTGACCAATACGCTACTGCCCGCGCTCGGCGTGCTGCACGCCTCCCTGGCCACGCGCGCCGCGGACTGGAGCGGCATCGTCAAGCTCGGCCGCACCCATATGATGGATGCCGTCCCGGTCGCGCTTGGCCAGGAAGCCGCAGCCTGGGCGCGCCAGGTCGAGCTTGGCATGGACCGCCTGCACGGTTGCCTGCCGCGCCTGCTCTCCCTGCCCCAGGGCGGCACGGCGGTCGGCACCGGGCTGAACCGGCACCCGGATTTCGACACACGCTTCTGCGTCCGCATTTCCGACCTCACTGGTTTGCCCTTCACGCCCAATCCGAACAAGTTCGAGGGCATGGGCGCGCATGACGCCTTCGTCGAACTCTCCGGCATGCTCAATGTTCTTGCCGTCTCGCTCAACAAGATTGGCAATGACATCCGCCTGCTCGGCTCCGGTCCGCGCGCCGGGATTTCCGAGCTCATCATTCCATCCGATGGGCTGTCCTCCTCCATCATGCCGGGCAAGACCAACCCGACGCAGAGCGAGGCGCTGACCATGGTCTGCGCCCAGGTGATGGGCAATCACGTCGCCATCACCATCGGCGCGGCGCAGAGCTTCCTCGAACTCAATGTGTTCAAGCCGCTGATCATCCACAACGTATTGCAATCGGCGCAGCTTCTCGCCGATGCGGCCACAAGCTTTGCCGACAACATGGTGGACAGGCTGGAGCCCGATCATGCGCGCATCGCCGACAACCTGGCGCGCTCGCTGATGCTGGCGACCGCGCTCAATCCGCATATCGGCTACGACCGCGCCGTGCATATCGCCAAGCGCGCGGCGCGCGAGAATACGACCTTGCGCGAGGCCGCCCTGCGCGACGGCCTGGCCGCCCAAGATTTCGACCGCTGGGTCAGGCCCGAGCTGATGATTTCGCCTGGAACTATTTTGGAGGGAGGCGGATGAGCACACTCGTCAAACGCAGCTTCTCACTTGCCGGCCACCGCACCAGCGTGGCGTTGGAACCTGAGTTCTGGGCTGCATTATCCGCCATCGCCGTGCGGGACGGCATGACATTGTCCGCCCTGGTCGGCCAGACCGACGCCGCCCGCGAGGCCGAGCGCCCCCTGGCCTCGGCTCTGCGTGTCATGGCGCTGCGGGACTCACGCGGGGCGTTAACCGAACGGAAATGACTGGGCTTCCATCATCGCTGTGGGAACCAAACCGTTCCCATAGCAAGGGAAGACCCCTCATGGACTCGCCGCTCATCAAATCCACCGATACCGTCAGCCCACTGCTCCTGGCGGACCGCCTGATCGGCCTGGCCGAACAGGCCGACCGCGCCGGCTTCGGCCATGCCGCCAGCCGGCTGGTCCGGCTGGCCGTCCAGCTCTGTTCGGAAAAGCCGCACGGCACCGCCTGAGGCGGCCCGGCTGGTCAAATCGCCCGGCTGGTCAAACCGCCCGACTGGTCAAACCCAGGAGTCGTGGTCTCGTCTTACCAGCGATGCCAGGGGCGGCCATAGCTATAGCCGTAACCATAGCCCACGGAGGGCACGACCACGACCGGCGGTGGCGCGTAATAGCCCGGCGTCGGCACCGGCACGTAATTGACCTGCGGCGGTGCCTGCACGCTATTGCCGTAGGAGGTCATGCATTGCGCATAGGCCATATCGAACCTCCGCTGCGCCTCGCCAGCCGACATCTGGGAGCTATTGGCGCCCATCGAGGTGCCAACCAGCGCGCCACCCAGGCCGCCGACAACCGCGCCCGCACCGGCATTGCCGCCGAGCGAGCCAAGCGCCGCACCGGCGCCAGCGCCAATCACTGTGCCGAGCACGCCCGCGGCCACCGAATTATTACTCGCCGCCTGCGCCTGCGCAGCCCCACCGCCCTGCCCGTAGGCATAGTCGCGGCAACCCATATCCTCACGCTGGAAGCTGGCGAAGTCCTTGCCCTGACTGGGCAGGACCATGACTCGCGGCGCCGTGGGCGGTGCCACGGTGCACCCCGCCAGCACAAGCGCACCACCGAGACAGATCAATACTGAACGCGTCTTCATGGCTGGTCCCTCTTTGCCATCACAGCAGGAATGATGCGCCCGAATCAGGACAGCATCATGGCCCGCTTGTGACAAATGGTAACGCCAGTCGTGTTTCGCCAGCCCGCTCAGGCCCGGATCAGCGTGCCGATGCCACCTTCGGTGAACAGCTCCAGCAAACACGCATGTGGCTGGCGGCCGTCGAGAATCACCGCCCCCTTCACGCCCTGGCGCACCGCATCGACGCAGGTCTGCACCTTCGGGATCATGCCATCGGTGATGGTTCCATCGGCAATCCCGGCATTCACCTGCTCAACCGTCAACTCGCCCAGCAGGTTCTTGTCCTTATCCAGCACGCCCGCCACATCGGTCAGCATCAGCAGCCGCGTCGCCCCCAACGCACCCGCAATCGCGCCCGCCGCGGTATCGGCATTGATGTTGTAGGTCTGGCCCTTGGCATCCTGGCCTACCGGGGCAATCACCGGGATCAGCCCAGCGCCGGTCAGCGCATGGATCACCCGCACATCGACATGCTCTGGCTCGCCAACAAAGCCGAGATCGAGTTCGCGCTCGATCATGCTGCCCGGGTCCTTCACCGTGCGGGTCACGCGCCGCGCCCGGATCAGCCCGCCATCCTTGCCGCAAATTCCCACCGCCAGCGCGCCGGCGCGGTTGATCAGGCCGGCGACATATTTGTTCACCGTGCCGGCCAGCACCATCTCCACCACCTCGACCATGGCGGCGTCAGTGACGCGCAGACCCTGCACAAAGGTGGACTGGATGGCGAGGCGCTTGAGCATGGCGTTGATCTGCGGCCCGCCGCCATGCACGACGACCGGGTTCACGCCAACCTGCTTGAGGAGCGCGATATCGCTGGCAAATTGCTCGGCCAGGCTCTCCTCGCCCATGGCATGGCCACCGTATTTCACCACGATGGTGGCGCCAGCATAGCGGCGCAGGAAGGGCAGCGCGTGGGAAAGCGTCCGTGCCTGTTCGGCGGCATCGATCGGTGTCACGTGCGTCCTTCCTTTCTCTCTCGCCCTATCGGGCGGGGCCCTTCTCACTCGCGCCCTGCCGGGCGGTCTCAATTGTCCCAGTCGGCCTGAGTCGCCAGTTCGGCGCGAAGCTCCGGCATGCCATCGCCAGTCTCGCTGCTGGTCGCGAGGATGGTCGGATAGGCTGCCGCATGCTTGCGGATCAGGCCCTGCACTTCCTCGATCTTGCGCGCCAGGGCAGACGGCTTGGTGCCATCCGTCTTGGTCAGCACGATCTGGTAGATCACCGCGGCGCGATCGAGCAACTCCATGACCGCCGTATCGGATTCCTTGATCTCGATGCGGCTGTCCAGCAGCAGCACGACGCGGCGCAGCGTCGGCCGGCCGCGCAGATAGTCGAACATCAGCCCCTGCCAGTCGCGTTTGATATCGCGCGAGGCCTGGGCATAGCCGTAGCCAGGCATATCGACGAGTACGAGCCGGCGCGACAGGTCGAAGAAATTCAGCTGGCGCGTCCGTCCTGGCTGGTTGGACGTGCGGGCCAACGCATGGCGCCCGGTCAGCGCATTGAGCAGCGACGATTTGCCGACATTGGAGCGTCCGGCAAAGGCAATCTCTGGCAGGCCCGGCGGCGGCAATTGTTCCAGCTTCTGGCAGGCATAGAAGAACTTGCACTCACCGGCGAACAGCAGCCGGCCGCGCTCGATGAGCGCCGCCTGCTCAGCAGCAGCTTCCGCTGCGGCAGCTTCCGCCGCTGCCTTCTCCGCCGCCTCTGTGTCCGCGTTTTCCAAGCTCAGACCTTGGCCAGTTTGGGATTCGGCAGCGTGGTGCTGCGCATGATCAGCCACTGCTGCCCGATCGAGAGCAGGTTGTTCCAGCTCCAATAGATCACCAGCCCGGCCGGGAAGCTCGCCAGCATGAAGGTGAAGATCAGCGGCATGAACTGGAACATCCGCGCCTGCATGGGATCGGGCGGCGCCGGGTTCAGCTTTTGCTGGAAGAACATGGTCAGGCCCATGATAACCGGCCAGACGCCCAGATGCAGGAACGAGCCGATCATCGGAAGCGTGGTCGGATCGAAGGGGATCAGGCCAAACGCATTGAACAGATTGGTCGGGTCGATCGCCGAGAGATCATGAATCCAGCCGAAGAACGGCGCGTGCCGCATTTCGATCGTGACGAAGATCACCTTGTAGAGCGAGAAGAACACCGGAATCTGGATGACCATGGGCAGGCAGCCGGAGGCCGGATTGACCTTCTCCGCCTTGTAAAGCTGCATGATCTCGCCCTGCATCTTCTGCGGATCGTCTTTGAAGCGCTCCCGCACCTGCTGCATCTTCGGCGCCAGCAGTCGCATCCTGCTCATCGAGCGGTAGGACTTATTCGCCAGCGGGAAGAAGACCAGCTTCACGCAGAGCGTGAAGGCCAGGATGGCGAGGCCGAAATTGCCGAGCATGCCGTTGAACCAGTCGATCGCATAGAACATCGGCTTGGTCATGAAGTAGAACCAGCCGAAATCCACCGCCTTGTCGAAATTCGGCAGCTTGAACGCGGTCTCGTAGCGATCCAGCAGATGAACTTCCTTGGCCCCGGCAAACAGATGGCCAGACCGCGTGGTCGCAGCCCCCGGCGCCGTGGTCACCGCATCGGCGGCGAGGAAATCGACCTGGAAATGCTCCTGCCCGCCTTCATTGATATAGCGGAAGGTGGAGGTCAGCCTCTCGGCCTGTTCGGGAATCAGCGTGACCAGCCAATACTTATCGGTAAACCCGGCCCAGCCGCCGGTGGCGGTGGCGACATAGGCGGCGCCGTTCTTCTTCTCGCCTTCGCTCTTGGCGTCGCTGTATTTCATCTCCTGCAGCTTGCCGTCGAGCACGCCGAGCATGCCCTCATGCAGGATATAGAACCCCTCGGTCGTGGGCTTGTAGTCGCGGCGGATGCGCGCGAAGGGAAAGAGCGAGACCGGTGTGGTGCCGCGATTGATCACTTTCTGATCGACACCGAACATGAAGTTGTCATCAACGGCAACAACAAGCTGGAAGGTCAGCCCTTCACCATTATCCCAGGACAGCGTGACCGGCGCGCCGGATTTCACCGCCTCGGCCGAGGCGGACCAGACAGTGTCACTATCCGGCAGCTTCACCTTGGAATCGGGCGCCGCGGTCCAGCCATATTGCACGTAATAGGGCTGCGCCTCGCCGCGCGGCTCGAGCAGGCGCACCAGTTTCGCATCCTTCTCGATGGTCTCGCGGTAAT
>CANJOG010000149.1 GCA_947475475.1 Acetobacteraceae bacterium | reverse complement strand
TGAGCCGCCCGTCCAGCACGGTTCCCGGCGTGGCAGGGTGCGCCTCGGCCACCGGCACGGCGGCATGGACCTTCAAGACCACGCCGCCCAGCGCTGTGAAGGTTCCCGGCCAGGGATTGAGCGCGCGCACCCGGCGATCCAGCACCGTGGCACTCAACGACCAGTCAATCTTGCCATCCTCGCGGCTGAGCTTGGGCGCATAGGTCATGCCCTCCTCTGGCTGCACCACCGGCGCGGGGTTCTCCGCCAGCGCCCGCAGCACCAGCCGCGCGCCAATCTCCGAGAGTGCGTCATGCAGCATCGGCGCGGTGGTCTCGTGAGTGATCGCCACCGCCTCGCGCAGCAGCATCGCACCGGTATCCAGACCCGCATCCATCTGCATGATGGTGACGCCGCTTTCGGCATCGCCCGCCAGGATCGCCGCCTGGATCGGTGCCGCCCCGCGCCAGCGCGGCAGCAGGCTAGCATGGATGTTCAGGCAGCCGCGCTTCGGCGCTTCCAGCATGGCTTTCGGCAGGATCAGCCCATAGGCAGCCACGACAGCGGCATCGAGATCGAGTGCCGCGAAATCCTCCTGCGCCGCGATATCCTTGCGCAGCCGCACCGGCGTGCGCACCGGAATCCCCAGCGCCTCGGCCGCCGCCTGGACAGGGCAGGGACGCACCGCCTGGCCACGCCCAGCCGGCTTGGGCGGCTGGCTATACACGGCGACAATCTCATGCCCCGCCGCATGCAAAGCACGCAGCGCCGGCACGGAGAAATCCGGACTGCCCATGAAGGCGAGGCGCATCGGCAAAATTCCTGTGCGGCCCAATCCCGGTCAAACCCGGAGGGCCAGAATGGGCGGTCCGCCCGAACCTATTTCTTGAGCCGCTGCTCTTTGGCCAGCTTCCGCATGATCATATTGCGCTTCAGGCTGGAGATGTGATCCACAAAGATCGTGCCTTCCAGATGATCCATCTCATGCTGGATGCAGGTGCCGAGCAGCCCCTCCGCCTCGATCTCGCGGCGCGCGTAGTCGCGGTCCAGGTAGCGCAGTTTGATCCGCGCCGGGCGCACCACCTGGGCATATTGGCCGGGCAGGGACAGGCAGCCTTCCTCGCGCTCGCAGAGTTCGCTGCTGGCAGCGAGGATTTCCGGATTGATGATGACCATCGGCGCGGGCTTGTCGTCCGGCATCAGGTCGATCACCAGCAGGCGCAGCAGATGGCCCACCTGAGGTGCTGCCAGGCCAATGCCGGGGGCGCGATACATGGCGGCGAACATGCGCGGGATGAGGGCGGCGATCGTCGCGCGATCGGCCTCGGTCACCGGCCTGGCGCGCGATTTCAGCAGCGGGTGCGGCGCCACCAGGATCGGAAGCGGCTCGGCCGGAAGCGGCTCGGCGCCCGCATCGGCTTCTGTTGCTGCATCGGGAATATGCGTGTCCATGTCCGGCATGTAGCTTTCGCCTCTCCCCCGATCAACTGCAATGCACGCGTCCCCGGCCTGAAAATCGCGGTACTTGATTGGCCTCCCGGCGTCGCTCCATCACATCGCCTCTTGCAACCCCCCTTGCATCCGGGCGCAACCTGACCAAGATAACGCGGTGTCGGCAACGCCTTCGGGGTTCCGGCAGACTGCTTCGCTCGCTGGAGGGAGCCACGACCAATGACCACCCGCGTTTTCACCTCGCCTATGTTCCTCGGCTTCGACCATCTCGAACAGATGCTCGAACGCGCCTCGAAGAACAGCTCGGACGGCTATCCGCCCTATAACATCGAGCAGATCAGCCCGACCGGCCTGCGCATCACGCTCGCCGTCGCCGGCTTCACAATGGACGATCTGCAAATCACCCAGGAAGACAACCAGCTCGTCATCCGCGGTCGTCAGACCGATGACAGCCAAGGCCGCATCTTCCTGCATCGTGGCATCGCCGCCCGCCAGTTCCAGCGTGCCTTTGTCATGGCCGAGGGGATCGAGGTGAAGGGGGCCTGGATGGATAACGGCCTGTTGCATATCGACCTCGTCAAGCCGCAGCCCGAGGCGCGGGTCAAGACGATCCCGATTACCCGCAGCACGGCCGGCCGCGTGCTCGATGGCAGCACCGACGAGTAGACTGTGGCGTGCGTTTGCGTGCCTACGGGTGCCGCCTGGCGGACCCGAACCGATACGGCGCCCATGCGTTGCCCAGGGAAGCACCCGTCCGCAAGCAGAAGCCCGTCAAGGAGAGACCGACATGTTCACCACTCTTCCCGACGCCGAAAATGACCTGCCGCAATTCGGCACGATCCCTGTGCTCGATATCCGCCAGCTTTCGGCCGAGCAGTTGCAAAAACTTGGCCTCGCCCAGATCGCCTATGTGAAGCCGATCATCGTCAATGGTGAACGCGCCTTCGCGATCCATGCCGCCGATGGCACGCCAATGGCGCTGGCCGGCGATCAGAACCAGGCCATTGCCGCCATCGTCCAGCATGAGTTGCTGCCCGCCATGGTGCATTGACGGGCTATCGTGAGGCCGGCGGGCACGGTTTCCTCGCCCGCCGGCAATCGCGGCGCCTCCATGTGGATAACTCTGCTCCACGATTTTCTTGTGGATAATCAGCCTGATTTGCACATTCTCGCTTGTGGCCTTGCCTGACTGAAACGATGGTCCGGTCGCAACAGCGCACCGGACTGCCGGCAGGCCTCATGCCGGTCGCGGAGCAGACAGCAAGGGTGGCGGATGAACGAGACGGCGGCTGAGAGCGGCGCAATTTCCGCCTGCAATGTCTGCGGCACCCCGGCCGCTCCCGATTTCGGCATGAAGACCCGCATCGCCTGTTACAATTGCGACGCGCAGGACCGGCATCGCTGTCTGAAGGATGCCATGGACAACGGCGGCCTGGCCGATGCCATGGCGTTGCCCGGCAAGACCGTCCTGGTCTGCCACCTGATCAAGCCCGAGCTGCGGTTGTTCGCTGAGGCCGAGCGCCTGGTCAATTTTAACGTCCGCCCACTGCCGGGTCTCGAACTCGTCATGGATATCCAAGAGATGTCCCAGATCGCCAGCGGCACAGTGGACGGGCTGATCGGCATCCATGTGCTCAACCATGTCCGCGATGAGGCGCGCGCGCTGTCCGAAGTCCGGCGCGTGCTCAAGGCAGGCGGCTTTTTCCTCTCGACTGTCGGCTACGATGCCGCCCTGCCGACGCAGGACATCACCGATCAATCCCGCGACTACGGTGCCGAGGCGCTGGAGAAATATGCTGTCGGAACCTACCGGAAATACAATCCCGACGCCTATATGGCGATGCTGCGTGCGGTAATGCCCTCGCAGCCCTATCTCGGCCGCGATCCGATGACCGGGATCTGGCAGCAGAGCTTCCTCTCACGCAAACCCTGATCCCCGGGCGCAGTCGGGGCGCGCGAGATCAGTTCTCCCGCAGCCGGTTGCCGCGTAGATACATCTCCCAGCGTTCGGCAAAGATGCCGAACAAGCCTGGGCGGATCATCTCCAGGATGGAGAGCAGTTCGACATGCAGGCGATGATATTTCCAGCGCGCCCGGTTCGGCCCGTTCACCCGCGAGGTGATATGGGTCAGGTCATAGGCCGTCCCATCGCCAAGATCGTAGAGCGGCAGCAGCGTTTCCACTGAATCGAGCCCGGCATCGAGGGCCTGTTTCAGCACCGGATCGCCCAGCAGGGTCCAGCCGTCATACAGCCCGATCAGCCCGTAGATCATGCCGTTCAGCACCGCACTCGGCGGATCGGTCGGATATTCCTCATAGACTTTCACACCCATCACCCGCGCGGCGGTGCCGTGATGGGCGACATCGCGCGTCATCACCGCCGCCGCGCGCATGATGCGCTCGCGCATATCCGCACCCTTCCAATGCGCCAGCCGCACCAGCAGCGAGATCGCCAAGCCCTGGGTCAGGCAGGAATACCAGGGCGTGCGCGTGAGTTCGGTGCGCGGCTCGAAGAAATTGTGGTCATACGGCGTGGGCCAGCCGCCATGCTCGTCCTGGTGATCGAGCGTCCAGTCGATCAGCTGGAAGAAACGGCGCTCGATCTCGGCATCGCCCGGCGCATAGAAATGCTTGTTGGCCAGTTCGAGGGCGAGATGCAGCACCGTGACGGGGTAATATTCCGGCCGCCCGTAATAGATCAGGCGGGGAATCCCCACCTCATCGACCGAGACCGAGCCCCAATCCAGCACGCCCATTTTCTCGAAATTCATGAACGGGCCGAGCGGGTCATAGCTCGTGAAAAACGGCTTGGTGTCGCGATCATCAAGATAGGGACCTTCCTTGATGGGCAGGTCCCACAGATTGCGCAGGCGAGTCCGCATGAAACCCTCGGGGAAAGCGTGCCCGCCTCTTACCTGCCTTTAATGCCCTGGCAAAGCGACGGTTCGGCAAACAGGTAGAACCAGTCCCCGCCAATGCGGAAGGATTCCAGCCTGTCGCGCGCACAGGCGGCATTGCGGGCAAGTGGATCGCCGGTTGCGCGCCACCAGATCAGCAGGAAACCCATGCTTTGCGCATCGGCCTTGTCGGGGCGTGTGGCCGCCAGGCTGCCGCCACGGCGGACAAATTCGGCCGGATCGACGATGGATTGCGTCATCGCGTCAAACAGGCGCCGCAGCCCGGCGCCGGCCGGCTCGGCCAGGAGGTCGCGCCCATTCGCCTTCGCCACCGCAATGGTGATGCTCAGCGCCTGGGCGGAGAACAGGCTGTAGCCCATCGCCATGTCGCCGCGCGCCATCTCATTGGCCAATGTTCCCTCCGGCGAGACCAGGGCGGAGGCGGCAAGGGCGCCGTCGATTGCCCGCTCCAGCAGGGGGCGGTCGCCCAGGGCAACGGCGGCCAGTGCCAGCCCCGCATGGGTCCAGTCCAGCACATTGCCGCCATAGGGGATCGGCCCCTGCCAGGCCTCCAGCCGGATGGCGAATTCCCTGATCCAGAACAGAATCTCGCGCTCCGCCTCGGGTGGCACCATGCCGGCGTCGCGCAACACCAGATAGGCGAAGGCCGGCGTCACCGAAAACAGCCGCGCGGCGCCGGTGCTGCTGCGGCCCTCAGTGTCGAGGAACGCGCGGTCACGTGGAAAGCGGATGAGCTGGCGCAGCGCGCAGCCGGCGATCTCGCCCCGGCGGGACGCGGGCGCACGGATGAGATCCGTCACCGCATCGGCCAGCGCCTGCTCGGCGGCGCGCGCATCGGCGAGGAGTTCCATGTCACGGGCATGCAGTTTGGGATCGATCACGGAATTCTTGGGGTCGTTGTAAAACCCAATCGATTCCAGCCGCGACGACAGCGCACGCACGACAGGGCAGGCGCGTGGCTGGGCGCTGCCGGCATAGGCGCGCCATTGGGCTTGGAGATCGACCGGTCCTGCAAGCTTCTCGGCATGCGCCGTGCCGCACATCCAGGCCGAAAACAGCCAGAGCAGCGCCAGCAAACAGTTTCGGGGAGACATCAGGCCGGCGCGCTCATGCGGCGCCGCGGCGGCATCACTCGGGAACCGCGGAAGCCTGCAGGCTGGCGCGGCGCTGCAAGGTGGCGATATCGCGGGTGAGCGTGAGCTTCACCTCGCCATGACGCACCGCGTCGATCGCCTGGGTGATCGGCACGAAGCGCACCCGCTCCGGCGCCAGTTCGATGATCCGGCGCAGCGCGTCCTGCAATTCGCCATTGCGCCATTCGTGATGCCCGTCGGCATTGCGATGGGCGAGCGACCAGGAATGGATGACCACATTGAC
>CANJOG010000148.1 GCA_947475475.1 Acetobacteraceae bacterium | reverse complement strand
GCGCCCGCCGGTCGATCCGGCTGCCGCGCGCGAGCTGGAGGACATGCTGCTCTGGCGCGACGAGCATGTGATCGTGCTCAACAAGCCCGCCGGCCTCGCCGTGCAGGGTGGGCCGGGCATTTCGCGCCATCTCGATGCCATGCTCTATGCCTGGGAGAGCGAGGGCAAGCGCCCGCTGCTGGTCCACCGGCTGGACCGTGACACGACCGGCGTCCTCGTGCTCGCCCGCGGCCCCGCTGTCGCCGCCCGTCTCGCCGAGGCGTTTCGCAGCCGGTGGGTGCATAAGACCTACTGGGCCGTTGTCGTCGGCCGTCCCATCCCCGAGACCGGCACGATCGACCTGCCGCTGACGCGCATCGGCGGCACGCGCGGCGAGCGCACCGCCGTGGCCGAGCGCGGCGATCCCGAGGGTGCCAAGGCGATCACCGAATACCGCACGCTGGACCACGCCGCCCGCAAGCTGGCCTTGCTGGAGATGAACCCGCTCACCGGCCGCACCCATCAGCTGCGCGTCCATACTGCCACGATGGGCACGCCGATCCTGGGCGACGGGAAATATGGCGGCGAGGCCTCGTATGTGGACGGGCTGTCGGAGCAGATGCACCTGCACGCACGCATCATCGATTTTCCGCATCCGGCTGGCGGACGGCTGGTGGTTGAAGCGGACCTGCCTGCCCATATGCGTGAGACATTCGGTACGCTCGGTTTCCAGATCCCCCAGACCCGTCCGCCCCAGCGCTTCGCACGCTAGTCCGGCGATATAGGGAACTGAACGGGGCTGAGCGGACCGGAACGACGGTGTAGGATCCGGCGGCTTCGTGCGACTGACGGACAAGGAAGACTGACCATGAATCGCGGCCTGCGCATCCTTCTGATCCTCATCGTCGTCATTATCGTCATTCCGATTGCCGGCGGGCTGACCTTCCTCGTTCTGGTCGATCCCAATGCCTATAAGCCGCGCATCGAAAGCACGGTCGAGGCGTCGACCGGCCGTAAGCTCGATCTGGCTGGTAAGCTGAGCCTGTCGCTGTTTCCGCCCTCGCTCGAGGCGCGTGACATCACCTTCGCCAATATGCCGGGCGGCTCACGGCCCGAGATGGCAAAGATCGCGCGGATTTCGGGCAAACTGGCGCTCGGCCCGCTTTTCTCGGGTAGGATCGAGATCACCGCGCTGGAACTCGACAAGCCCGATATCCTGCTGGAGACCGACCGCAACGGAAGGCCCAACTGGGAATTTGCCCCGGCCGAGGGCAAGGCCGCTTCCAGTGCGGCCGCCAAGTCCGATGCGGCTGACGCCAAGGGGGCAGGGGCGGCCAATATCGATATTCGCCGCTTTCTGCTCACCGAGGGCCATATCGACTGGCGCGACGGAAAAGCCGGCACGAGCCGCGTAATCGACATCCCGCGCCTGGCACTGTCCGCCGACAGCCAGTCCTCGCCGCTGGTGATTGATGCCGGCGCCAAGCTGGGTTCCGAGACCTTCAGCCTCACCGGCACGGTTGGCGCCATCGACAAGCTGATGGGCAGAGGGGCCGGGGCTTTTCCCTTCGACATCAAGATCACGCTGGCCGGTGCTGAACTGACGGCCAAGGGCGTCGTCGCCGATCCACAGAAGCTCACCGGCTACGACGTCACCGCCCAGGCGAAAATTCCCGCCATCGAGCGCCTGGTGGCGCTGTGGCCGGATTCTCCCGCGATCCCGAAGCTGCATGACATCGCGCTTGCGGTCCGCCTGCGCGAGCAAGGTGGTGCACCCGTGCCGCAAACCCTGTCGCTCAAGATCGGCGCCTCCGATCTGGCCGGCGTCATGCCCGGCCTGGTGCTGGAGACGCTCAGCCTTGAGGGCGCCGCCGCCGACAAGCCGGTGGCCGCCGATCTGCGCGGCACGCTGGGCGGCAAGCCGTTCAAGGTGACGGCCAATCTCGACACGTTGTCCGTGCTCGCCAAGGGCCAGGGCGTGAACGCCGCCGACCTGCGCGCCGAGGCCCCGGCGGGCACGCTGACTGGCGGGCTCGGTGTGACCACCAGCGGACGAATCCCCGACCTGCGCGCCTGGCTGCGCGGCGAGCGCCTCGATGCCGATGCGCTGATGGCGATGCTTGACACACCGGCCACCGCCGCTCCCGTCGCCGCCCGCCCCGCATCCGGCCCGGCCACTGCGGCCGCGCGGCCGGACGACCACCTCATCCCCGCGACCCCACTGCCCTGGGCGGCGCTCCGCCAGATGAATGCGACCGCTGATATCGGCCTCGGCGTCCTGCAGTATGGCGGCACCGATTACCGCAACGCCGCGCTGAAGGCCGAACTCGCCGGCGGTAAGCTGCATGTCGAGCGTCTCGCCGCCGACATGCCGGGCGGCGCTGTCACCGGCACTGCCGATGCCGACGCGGCCGCCAAGTCGCTGATTCTCACGGTCCGGGCCCCGGCGCTCGATGCCGGCAAAACCGGCGGCCTGTCGGGCTGGTTTACCGGCACCACCTATCTCGACGCCAATCTGCGCGGCGCTGGTGATACGGTACGCGCTCTTGCCGCCACCGCCTCCGGCCGGATTGGTCTGGCAGTGGAGAATGGCGAGCTGGACCGCAAGCTGATCCCGCCTTTCCTGACCGCGGTGCTCTCCTCCGGCGGCCTGCCGGGCGATCTCGGCGGCGCCAAGCTCGATGTGCGGTGTTTCACCGCACGGCTGGACCTACAGAACGGCCAGGGCTCGCTCAGCAACCTGGTGCTCGATGGCTCGCGCTTCCATGCCGAGGGCAATGGCGCGCTGAGCCTCGCCGCCGAGACGATGGATTTGCACATCACCCCGCTCGCCCGCATCGGCAATTTCGGCGGCGCCATCCCCGTGCGCGTCAATGGTCCCTGGCGCGGCCCGCAGGTGGGGCTGGACGGGGCCGGCGGCGGCAAGGCCGTGACCGCCATTCTCGGCGCCCTTTCCGGCCAGCCGCAGCAACAACAGACCTCGCGCGAGGATTGCGCCACGGCGGTGGCGGCGGCCAAGGGACAGGCGGCTCCCGCCAGCACCCAGCCGGCACCGCGCGCGCCGGTCCAGGGTGCGCCGCTGCCGGCTCCCAACAATCCCGCCAATAATCCTGTCGACACGCTGAGAAGGTTCTTCCGCTGATATGAAGCGTTTCTGGAAAGAAGCCGCCGTCGCTCCTGGCGACGAGGGCTATGTCATCCATCTCGATGGTCGGCCCATGCGCATGCCTGGCGGCCCGCAGCTCATCCTGCGCCATCTTCCGCTGGCCGAGGCGATACGCGACGAATGGCAGGCGGCTGGCGGCGGCCCCGGCGGCGAGATGACCTATGACCATGTGCCGCTGACCCGCCTGGCCGGCACCGCCCAGCATCGTGTCGCGGCTGACCCGATGGCCTCGGTGGATGCGCTGGCCCAATATGGCGAGACCGACCTGCTCTGCTACCGCGCCACCCATCCCGAGCCGCTGATCCGCCGCCAGGAGGAGCATTGGCGCCCCTGGCTGGACTGGGCGGCGCTGGAACTGGACGCGCCGCTGCTGGTCACCAGCGGCATCCTGCATATCGCCCAGCCGCCGGATGCACTGCGGGCCATGCGCGCCCGCCTCGCCACCCATAATCCGGAGACGCTGGCCGGACTCGGCATCGTCATCCCCGTCCTCGGCAGCCTCGTACTGGGCCTGGCTCTGGCCGACGGCAAGCTCGACGCGGCCCGTGCCCATGAGCTCTCCTTGCTCGACGAACTCTTTCAGGAAGAGGCCTGGGGCGAAGACTTCGAGGCGACCAAACGGCGCGCCCATGTCGCCGCCGACCTCGCCGTCGCCGAGCGCTTTATCAGACTGTCCCAATAGCGCGGAGCGGGCATCCATGGCGGCCAAGCGTCTGGTGATCGGCGGCAGGGTGCAGGGCGTCGGCTACCGGCAATGGCTCGCCGCCACTGCCCGCCGCCTCGGCGTCGATGGCTGGGTGCGCAACCGGAGCGACGGCACGGTTGAGGCGCTGGTCTATGCCGAGACCGATGTGGTGGAGGAACTGGTCCGCGCCTGCCGGAAGGGACCGATGCTCGCCCAGGTCACACTGATCGAGGAATCCCTCGCCGAACCGCCGGACGGGCCGGGATTTCAGGTGCGGCCGACCGCCTGATTTCAAGTCGGCACCGGCCCTCTCCCCCACCCGGCCACCCAACGACAGTATGCTGAATTGGGTGGTCGGGTGGGGGAGAGGGCCGGTGCCGACTTCATTGGGATGGAATGAATTCCATCCCAATGTGCCAGTTCTACCGGCACATAATCAGCGCCACCGCATACATCGGCGCCGCCGCCGGCCGTCCCGGCACCAGTGTCTGCCCGGCAATGATATCGCGCATCGGCCCCAATCCCGGCCCGACCGACATTTCCGCCTCCTCCATTCCCATCCGGGTCTGCGCCGCCGGCGTCAGGCGGGTGAAGGCGGAGACCAGGCCCACGGCAAAGCCGTCATCGGTGATCAGCCCGCCCGACTCGCCATGGCGGGAGGCGCCTTCCATCAGCAGGCGCTGTGAGGGCATTGGCGCGCGCCCTAGATCGGCGGCGCGGTTGTTCAGCAGATGCAATTGCCGTGCGCGCAGCCCGCTGCCGCCGCCCTCGGGAATGCCGATCACCGTGACGGTGGTATTCCCGGCCGGCGGCGTTTCGGCGAGCTTCACATAGGGGAAATTCGCGCCCTTCACGCGCAACAGCGCCACATCGCGGGCCCTGTCGGTGGCTAGCACCGTCGCGGTCTGCGGCGCGCGGTCTGACGGGATGGTCACCACCCGCGTGCAGCCGTCGATGACGTGATTGACGGTCAGCAGCAGCCCGTCCGCATCGATGAAAAACCCGGTGCCCTGCTTGGTGCGTTGAGGCTGTTGGGGCTGCGTGGGCTCGTCGGATCGCCGGGGCGGCTCCGACCCTGGCGTCACCACCCCTTGTGGCCTGTCCTCCGGCCCCGGCGCGCAGGCGGCGAGGCTCAGGGCGAGGATCAGGCTCCAGATCGGCGCGGCGCTCCGCATCATTCCCCCTCGATCGGCTCGGCGCCGAAAATATCCGCCCAGCAGGATCGTAACGCCGCATCGGCTTCCGCCATACTGACGGCCACACCCTGATCCGCCAGGCTGGTCACGCCATGCGCGCTGATGCCACAGGGGACGATGCCGCCGAAATGGCCAAGATCGGGGGCCACGTTCAACGCCACGCCATGCCAGCTCACCCAGCGCGTCACCCGCACACCGAGTGCGCCGATCTTCGCCTCCGCCCCGGTGCGCGGGTCGGTGACCCAGATGCCGACCCGACCTTCGCGCCGCTCGCCATTGATGCCGAACGTCGCAACCGCGCGGATCAGCCATTCCTCCAGCCCATGCACCAGGCCGCGAATATCGCGCGCCGGCACTATCCCGTGCGGCCGGTTCAGATCGAGCATGGTGTAAGCCACGCGCTGGCCCGGCCCGTGATAGGTCCATTGGCCGCCGCGCCCTGCGCTGAAAGTTGGGAATCTTTGAGGATCCGTCAGGTCTTCCGCCTTTGCCGAGGTGCCGGAGGTGTAAAGCGGAGGATGTTCCACCAGCCAGACGAGCTCAGGCGCGGTGCCAGCCCGGATCGTCTCGATCCGCGCCTGCATCGCCGCGATCGCGTCGGGATATGCCGTCAGCCCTGGCGATGATTTCCAATGCGGGGGAGGTGTTGCGGGGGCCTGATCCATGGGCTATACGCCGCTCCCCGGGCTGGTTCTGGTGCTTTCAGGGCAGCCTGTCACGAT
>CANJOG010000147.1 GCA_947475475.1 Acetobacteraceae bacterium | reverse complement strand
GCCGCACCCATTCCGTCCACCAGCACATCCCCAACACGATCGCGCTTGCCCCGTGCGGTTCCAGACAAATGGGGGGCAGCCGCTGTTGCAAGGCCAGTCCGGGCACTGTTACGGTGCTCCCAGGTGACGAAATTGGCCATCTGGGGAATGTCATAGAATGCGCCTTGCGACTCAGTCACCGGCCTATATCCAGAAACTCCTGCAATCAATGCTCGATCCCTCCTGGGAGCCGGCGCGTGCGGCCTATGCGGAACTCCTGCCTCAACTGAACCGCATCGCCATGGAAAGCGGCGAAGCCGTCGAGGGAAACTTGTTTTTCCTCCATGAGGAGCGCGCGCTGCAAGAACCCGAGCCGACGCTGCGTTATAAGCGTCAGAACTACGCCCTCTACGCATCCGGGGGCAGTTCAATGCTGGAAATTGGATTCAACGCCGGCCACAGTTGCCTGCTTGCCTTAACATCCAACCCTGATCTCAGATATGTCGGCGTCGATATCGGCTATCACGCCTATACGCGGCCATGTTTCGAGTTTCTGCGCTCAGTGTTCGGCGATCGGGTGCAACTGTTGATAGGCGATTCACGCGAAGTTGTCCCAGCCCTGCGCCTGCGTCCCAATCTGGCGTTCGACCGGTTTCATGTCGATGGCGGGCACGAAACCGGCATCGCCTTTACCGATATTTCCAATGTCATCAGCCTGTGCCGCGACCGGGACGTCATTCTGATTGATGACACTGACAATATGGAGATTTTGGCGCTCTGCGACTATCTCTGCGTGCGTGGAACCCTCTCCCCCGTGAAACTGGCGACACTCTGGCGCGAAGGCACCGAGCAGCCCTATCGCAGCGCGCTATTCACCGTTCACAAGCCCTGAGTGCAGAGTCCGAGCGGCCTAGCCGAGCCAAACTGAGCCGGCCAAGCCAGGCCAAGCCAGCCGGGCCAAGCCAGCCGGGCCAAGCCAGGCGGGGCCGGCACAAGCGCGCTGACTGTTGCCTCAGCCCACCAGGCGCCGCCGCCGCCGCGCCACGATCAACCCGGCCATCGCGATCGCGCCCAACGCCAGCGTCGCCGGCTCCGGAATAGTGTCCGTCGTCACGCTCAGCGACATCAACTGGGACTGGTTATTGCCCAGGATTGTCGCATCGCCGAAATAGACCGACGGCCCCGACGAGACCGTCCCGCCAAGCCCCAGCGTGGCCAGTTCCTGCCCATCAACCGACAGGCTCATCCCTGTCGCGCCAACGATAAAATCGAAATCGTGAAATGCATTGGTGGTATCCACGCTGCCGAAACCCGACATGCTGGTGAGCTGGTCATTGCCGAGAAACACCACTGAGTTGGTGATATTCACCGAGGCAAATCGTCCGGCGGTATCCACCAGGCCGAAATTATACCCACCGCGCGGAAAACTGTGGAAACTCGCATAATCGATGCGCAGCCGTGCCTGCAGATGCACCGGCCCGGTGGCGAAATCGAAACTGAGCCCCTCATTGGACCAGTATTGATGGCCGGAAAAATCCGTCAGGCCCTGCGACAGCACGCCACCGCTGACACTGGGCGCCGGCACCGACGCGCCATCCTGGATAAAGGTCCAGCCTTGCGCCTCCGGCAGACTTCCCAGTCCCGCATTATAGGAAATGCTCGCCGCCGACGCCGGAGCCGCCTGGGTCGCAAGCCCCGCCACCAGCACGGCGGCCGCAAGTCCAATGGGTCGGCGCAACATCATGCGGGCGTCTTTCACGGCTGGACAGCGTATCGTCATCTCTCCCCCCGTCGTTAGGTAACTCACTGCCGATTGGCAATATCCCCAACCTGGCAAACCCGCCGATTCCCGCCGCCTACCCCACAATCCCCTTCACCCGCCGCAGCCAGTCGAGCCGCGCAAGCGCCTCATCCCACAACGCCGCCTCCGCCCGCTCCGCCGCCACGCGCGGATCGGGCCGCTCGCCCCGTTCGCCCCAGGCGCGCAGCACGCGGGCATGGGCAAGCCGGATTTTCCCGAGCTTGTAGAGCCGGTCCAGGCAGCACACGACATCATCCGGCTCGCAGGGGCGCACCACGCCCACCCCGCGGGACCGCCGCCCCTCCCGCCGCGCCGCCAGCGCCCCCATGGTCCAGAACCAGGCCTCCTCGGCGCCGCGAAACGACTCGCCAGGGATGTGCCTGGCAGCATGGGGAGGTTCGGCGTCGTCCATCGTCTCCCGCCGGACCAGCCTGAGCGCAATTGCCTGCATCGCCGCCTCCCTACACACGTCTTTCAAGAACACAACAAGAACATAAAACCAGAGGTTGCATAGGAAGACAAGTGCAGCCGCGCCGAATCTCAAGTAAAAATTCCTAATTGCGCGAAAATGATTCCTACGGCACTGTGCGCCGCAACAGGGTCTTCACACCCCGCTTCCACCGTCATCACCAAGCCACTGAATCCCAAACCAAACACCAACCAGCACCCTCACCATGAAACATGACGACGTCTGGCGCGCGCTCGACACCCTCGCCGCCGAGAACGGCCTCTCCCCCTCCGGCCTTGCCCGCCGCGCCGGTCTGGATGCCACCACCTTCAACCCCTCCAAGCGCCGCATGCCGGACGGCCGCGCCCGCTGGCCGAGCACGGAGAGCCTGGCCAAGGTGCTGCTCGCCACCGGCGCCACGCTGGAGGATTTCACCGCTCTCGTCTCCGGCGCCCGCGCGCTCACCAGCTCGCGCCAGCCCGCCGTCCGCCGCGTCCCCCTGATCGGCATGGCCCAGGCCGGCGGCGAGGGCTATTTCGACGATGGCGGCTTCCCCGTCGGCGGCGGCTGGGATGAGGTCTCGATGCCGGAAATCGCCGACGCCAATGCCTATGCGCTTGAAATCTCGGGCGATTCGATGGAGCCGGTGTTCCGCGACGGCGATCTCGTCATCGTCTCGCCCGCCGCCCCGATCCGCCGCGGCGACCGCGTGGTAGTCCGCACCACCGAGGGCCAGGTGATGGCCAAGCAGCTCAACCGCCGCTCCGCCCGCCGCATCGACCTGAAAAGCCTCAACCCGCTGCATGAGGATTACAGCTTCGAACTCAACGAGGTCACCTGGATGCACCGCATCATCTGGGCCAGCCAGTAGAGATCGGGCGGGAAATCGCCCTTGGCATGGATAAGAATCCCTGCCTCGGCTGTTACCCGTCACAGAGACAGACATAGTCCGGGTTTAGCCCCGGCTGGAGTTAGGCGCATGATCGCGTGACGATCGGACATCACGAACTGGGACGGCAGCTTGTCGAGCTTCTGCCGCGCCTGCGCCGTTTCGCGCTGGTGCTGACGCGTTCGGCCGACGCCGCCGACGATCTGGTGCAGGGCTCCGTCGCCCGCGCACTGGAACGCCGCGAGCAATGGGAAGACGGCACGCGGCTCGATCGCTGGGTGTTCCAGATCATCAAGTCGGTCTGGCTGAACAGCCTTAAATCCGCGCGCATCCGCCAGATGGACTCGCTCGACGACCATGCCGATCCGCGCGGCCTCGATGGCGCATCCGCCATGGAAGCCAAACTGACCCTCGATGAAGTTCGCGCCACTTTCGCCGGGCTGCCGCAGGCGCAACAGGAAGCGTTGCTTCTGGTTTGCGTCGAGGGCTATTCCTATAAGGAGGCCGCCGAATTGCTCGACCTCCCCATGGGCACAGTGGTCAGCCGCATCGCCCGCGGCCGCCAGGCCCTGATTGATCGCCAATCGGCGTCCTCCCAGAGGCCGGCCGAAGATAACGTCACCAAGCTGCGTTGGAAGCGAGACTAAAATGGCATCGCTCACCATTGACGACACACTGCTGGTCGCCTTCGCCGATGGCGAACTCGACGCATTGACCACCCATCTGGTCGCCGAGCAGATCGCCCAAGATCCCGCTCTGGCCGCCCGCGCCGATGCCTTCCGCCACAGCGCCGAGCTGCTGCGTCAGGCGCTGTCAAGCCCGGAACAACTCGCCGTCCCCGCGCTGCTCGCCGCCCGTGTCATCCGGCTCACCCATGCACGGCCCGCATTCTCGCGCCGCATCGGCACGCGCTCCTGGGGCGGCATCGCCGCCGCCGCCGCGGTGGCCGGCTTCATCTTCGGCGCCGCCAATATCGTGAAGCTTCCAGCATCGCCCGCCAATGCCCAGCACGCCGCCGTTGAACATATTCTCGATGAAATCGCCGACTACCACGGTGTCTTTGCCGCCGAGACCGAGCATCTGGTGGAAGTGCCGGCGTCGCGCCGCGCGCATCTGGAATCCTGGCTCGGCTCGCGCGTGGAATACGCCTTCAAGGTGCCGGATCTGAAATCCTTCGACCTGCATTTCGAAGGCGGCCGCCTGCTCGCCGTCGATCGCAAGCCGGTCGCCCAGCTCATCTATACCGGGCCGGACGGCAAACCGGTCGCGCTCTGCATCGCGCTCACCGACGGGCATCTGGGCGCGGACATGGTTCAGAAGGATGACGGCGACCTGACCATGTTTGGCCGTGGCGAGGGCAAGCATGCTTTCGTCGTGGTCGGCCCCGCGTCGAACCGCAATCTGGGCACGCTGGCCCGCACCCTGCCGGAACTGCTCGCGCGCGGCTAAGCCGCCACGCCGGGCGGCGCCAGCCGCACCCAGAACAAACCACGCGGGCCGTTGCGCCCGCGTGAGGGCAGCCAAAACGGCTCCGCCCCTACACCAAAACGGCCCATCCGCCAGACAACCCTGGTCCCAAGCCACCAAGGCCCAGATCGGCTCGGCCCTTGGTGGCATGAGCGATTAATGCGCTATGTCGTTTCGGTTTCCGTATCACGGAATACCGGAACGATGCCTTTTTCTTAAGGTGTCTATATTCCATATGTAGTAAAAAAAGTTTTTTTGGAAAAAATCGCCGCGACGGCTGTTACCCCATCAGACCAGGCAGCGATGACGCTGTTCAGGACCATCATCAGGGGGATCGCCGCCAATGGCCGTGTTCACGTCGCTGTCCAAGACCGACATTCTGCTCAACCCGTCGCTCATCACCGATAATCTGCTGACGAGCGCACCGGGCATCGTCCTCGATGCGTCCACCCTCTCGGTCATTGCCGGCGCCAATTCGATCGGCCTGTATGATGGCAGTCTCGCGCTCGGCCAGGGCGCTGGCTTGCTGCTCACCACCGGCATCATGCCGGGCACATTCAATAGCGCGGGCTTTTTCGGCGCCGATATCGGCATGGCCGGCGATCCTGATCTCGACGCCGTGGTCAACAAGGTCTTCCGCACCACCAGCTACGACGCGACCTCGATTTCGGTGAGCTTCACCGTCACCGATCCCACCATCAAGGGCGTGTCCTTCAACATCGTCTTCGGCAGCGACGAATTCCCCGAATGGGTGAACGCCTTCGTCGATATCGGCGCGATCTTCGTCAACGGCGTCAATGTTGCCTATTTCAACCACGACACCGCCGCCCCGCTCAGCGTCATCGGCTCCAACCTCGCCAATAACTACTTCATCAACAATACCGGCAATCTGACCACGGCGAGCTATGGCGGCATCGCCGTCGCCGGCGTGGCAAGCACCCTGCCGATCGAATATGACGGCGTCAGCGCGCCCATGACCGTCTTCGCGCCGGTCCACCAGGGCCTCAACACGCTGAAGATCGCCATCGCCGACACTGGCGATCATATCTATGACAGCGGCCTGTTCATCTCGAACATGCGCGGCACTGATGTGCCGGTCTCCGGCATCACCCTGCCGATGCAGGGCACCGAGGCGGACGATGATCTGCACGGCACCAACGCGTCCGATTCCTCGCAAGCTCTC
>CANJOG010000146.1 GCA_947475475.1 Acetobacteraceae bacterium | reverse complement strand
CTGGACACCGGGGCGCCGAAACGTGGTGGGGTGGGGCGATTGAAGCTCGGGGGTGGGGCCGGGCGCTGGAAGGTAGGAGCCTGCGGCCGGGCAAGCGGACGGAAGGGGCGCGGGGCGTCCTCGGCGGGCTTGGTCTGGGCGGCGACCACCGGACGCAGGCGGACGCGGCCAACTTCGCCGGTGGCGCCATCGACATACCAGGGGCCGCCATCGCTGAGGATGACCGCGGATTTGGGCGGCAGGTTCGGCGGCACATTGGCCTGGAAGGCACGTTCGGCACCGAGGGCGAGCGGTTTGCCTGTGGCGTGCCAGCGCGCTTTTCCCAGGCGCGGCAGCAGGCTCAGCACGGAGGCGACGGCGCCGGGAGCGACCGGGCTGCGGCTGGTATCGCCGCTGCCGAGCAGGCGCGCCATGATGCGCGTGCTCTCGTTATTGGTGCGGTCGGCGAGGATTTTCGACGGCGTGGTTGGTTCCAGCCGGCCGGTGCGCTCGCCGACCATGATGGTGCTGACATAGCAGGCCGCCGGTGGCTCACCAGGGGAGAGTTCGAAGACCAGGCGTTGGCGTTCCTCGCCGGTGGGGACGGCCAGCGTCTCCATGAAATTGCGTTGCACGGCGCGGCGGAGCTGCGGAAACCGGTCGAGGGCGGCGAAGGCGCCGGCGGCCAGATGCGCGCAGGCCTTCTGCCCACAGGTGCATTTATTGGCGAAGATCACCCGGTTGCCGAGCGCGGAGGGCGTGATGCTGCCGGTGTAGCGCAGGCCGAGATGCTCGACGGCGACGTTGATCGAGTCGTCGGTGAGCGAGACGTCGACAACGCCGAGCAGGCCGAGCGAGCGCCCACGTGTCAGGGCGCGCGAATCGAAGATGCGGCTGAGGTCTTCGGACGAGAAAGGCGTCAGCATCGGTGCGGGAGGGACCTTCAGCGTGTGGCGGGGCGGCGGGGACTCCGGTTGCAGGAGCAACCGAATGCGGAGCCGGGCACTCTAGCAGGGCAGGCAGGGTTTGTCGGCTGCAAAGCGTCAGCGCCTGGCTCAACCCTGCTGGCGGGATTGGGGTGGGCGGGATTGTTCTCGTTGCCGGACAGGGTGAATCCCGCTACGGCTGGAGCCGCGTTAGCAGGAGGCACCGACGATGGCAGTCGTCTTGACGGAGAGTGGCGCGTTCACGATCGCGGCCAAGGATGGGCTGTATGTGTCGGCTGCGGATGCGGAAACGGTGACCGGATGGGCGCTGAAGCCCGAGGGCATGTGCCGCGATGAGCTATGCGTGCCGCTGGCAAGCGCGGCCCGGCGCGGTGGGGCGGTCGATCTCGCAGCGTTCTGGCGCAAATTGGGAAATCCGGTGGTGTCCGACCGGGGTGGCGAGGTCTGGGTGCTCGGCACAGGGGCCGAAAGCCGGGCCGACGCGCTTGCAGGGCTGGCGGCGCCGGATTTCAGCCTGCCCGATCTGGACGGGGAGATGCACACGCTCTCGGCCTTGCGGGGCAAGAAAGTGTTTCTCACCACCTGGGCCAGTTGGTGAGGCTGCCGTCTGGACCTGCCCGTGTGGCAGGACTTGCACGAGAGTTTGAAGACCGAGAATTTCACTGTCCTGGCCGTCGCGGAAGACAGCGGTGGCGTGGAGGTGGCGCGTCCGTGGATTGAGGCGGCGAGCCCGTCCTATCCGTGCCTGATCGATGTGGATCATCGCCTGGCCGCGCTTTATGGCATGGTGAATGTTCCTCAAGGTGTCTGGATCGATGAGGAGGGGCGCATTGTCCGCCCGCCGGAGACGGCGGGATATACCGATCATTTCCGCCGCATGGACCCGGTGACGCGCGCCTTGCCACCGGAGGCTGCTGCGGCGCGGGCCGCCGTTCGCGCTGCCTATATGGATGCGGTGCGGGATTGGGTGCGCACTGGGCGGCATGCGCTGGACCCGGCAGTGGCGCGCGCGAAGCTGCCCGAAATTACGCCGGAGAAGGCGTTGGCGGATGCGAATTTCCGCCTCGGCATCTGGCTGCGCCGGGCCGGGCGGGAGGAGGAGGCGATGGAATTCCTCGCCGAGGCCAGCCGCCTACACCCGGATTCGTGGAATTTCTGGCGCCAGGCCGCGGACAAAAACGAGACCGGGCTGGCGGCGGGGCCGGAATTCTGGGAGCGCGTGAGTGCGCTCGGGGACCGGGCGTATTATCCGCAGCCGGATTTGCCGGGGTTCTGACGCGCCTCGCGCATTGGTGCCGCTTCGGTCTAGAGCAATGCCCGATCATTTTGGTCCGCGACGCGGTCCCAAATGACGGGCGTTGCTCTAGCCTGTGGCAAAACACGGCGGAGGGGCGGAATGGATATCGAGGCAAGACTGGCGGCGCTGGAGTCACAACTCGCGGCCACCCAGGCGCGGTTGGCTGTGCTGGAGGATCAGGAAGCGATCCGTGAATGCCTCTATCGCTACAGCTTCAATGCCGATGTCGGGCGTTCCGAGGAATGGGTCGGAACCTGGACTCCCGATGGCGTCTATCAGGTGAATGACGTGGCCTGGGCTGGTGCGGACCGGCTGATGGACCTGATCGCCTCACCTGCGAACCTGCACCAGACGATCGAGAATTCCAGCCTGCATAATGTGCTCAACCTGTTCATCCGGGTTGAGGGCGAGACTGCCTGGGCCGAGGGCTATTCCATTGTCGTGATTCTCAACGACGGGAAATACGAAATCTGGAGCTCCGCCTACACGAATTACCGTTTCGCCAGGATCGACGGGCAGTGGTTCCTGACCTGGAAGGAGCGCCAGGGCGTTGGCGGCCCGCATTGGGGCGGGCGGGTCATCCATCGCTATCTTGACCATGCCTGAGTGCCGCGCGGCACCTTCACGGATGGCTCACAGATGCGGCCGGGTGAACCGGATCGAGCCGTCGCGCCGGCCCGCCGGTTCGCTCTTGATCGTCGGCGCGCAGGGCGAGCCTGTGGCCTCGTAGAGCCGCATTGCGGCGTGTGCTGTCGAGGGCAGCGACGTTCCGGCCGCACATGTGCGGCCGGAACGCAGCTTGTCTCAGAGGCTGGTCTCGCCGCCGTCAACGACCATGACCTGGCCGGTGTAGAAGCTGGCTTCGTCGGACAGCATGAAGCACACCGGCATGGCGATTTCTTCCGCCACGCCTACGCGCTTGAGCATGTTATTGGCGCCGGCCTGTTCCTTGCCGCGCTCGATGTCGCCGCCGCCGCGCGAGGTGTAGAGCGGCGCGGTCATGCCCGAGAGCACGCGGCCGGGGGCAACCGCATTGACGCGGATGCCATGTGGCGCGAGTTCGAGGGCGAGCTGGCGGGTGTAGCCTGCAATACCGGCCTTGGCGGCGCCATAGGCGGCGTTGAAAGGCTGGGCGGTATAGCCGGCCACCGAGGCGGTGGTGACGATCGCACCCTTGCCCAGCTTCTTCATGTGCGGGACGGCGTGCTTGCACACCAGGAAGGTGCCGCCGATATGCACGCCGAGCATCTTGTTGAAGCGGGCGAGGTCCCATTCCTCGATCGGGCCGAAATCGGCATGACCACCGGCGGCATAGATGCAGTCGATCCGGCCGAACTTCGCGATGGTCGCGGCAACGGCGGCGCGGACGGCATCCTCGTTGGAGACGTCGCAGGCCAGGCCGATCGCGTCCGGCAGTTCGGCGGCGACGGCGGCCGCCTTTTCGCCGTTGAGATCGACGACGGCGACCTTGCCGCCCTCAGCCGCGAATTGCAGCGCGGTCGCGCGCGCCAGACCGGAAGCGCCTCCGGTGACGAAAAGAACCTTGTCCTTGAAACGCATCAGACGATTGCCTCACCCATGTTGATTGCCAGTTGCGCGACGTGGCGTCGCTGCCTGGGTAGTCTGCCTGATCGCGCGGGCGGGGCAAAGGGTGGGGCTTTGGGCGCGGGTGCGGTCGGTGCCGTCAACCTGGCCCCGCACTTTTTCACCGCAGGCCGAGAACCCTAAACCGGCAATCCTGCCAGATGCCGCCCCGCGATATAGCCAAACGTCATGCCTGGACCGATCGTTGATCCCGCGCCGGGATAGGCGCCGCCGAAGACGCTCGCCTGATCATTGCCGACGGCATAGAGACCGGTGATTGGCCTGCCCTGGTCATCGAGAACCCGTGCCGACACATCGGTGCGAAGGCCCGCGAAGGTGCCAATCAAGCCGGCCTGGATCTTCACCGCATAGAATGGTGGCGTGACGAGCGGGGCGAGGCAGGGATTGGGTTCGTTATAGGGGTCGCCTTGGTAAATATCGAAGGCGCGGCGGCCACGGCCGAAGTCGGAGTCCTTGCCGGCACTTGCGTCGGCGTTGAATTTCGCGACTGTCTGCTCAAACACCGCCGAGTCGATCTGGCACCGCTCCGCCAGGGCGCGCAGGCTGTTGGCGCGGTGCAGATAGCCTGAGCGGAGATAGTTTTCGTGCGGCACCGGCGCGGGCCGCACCCGCCCGATGCCCCATTTGCGCATCGCGGTGCGGTCGGCAATCAGCCACGCCTCGGCGGCGCCATCCTCGCCCGCGGCGCGGATGAGCTGGGGGATGAAATGGTGATAGGCGCTCGATTCATTGCCGAAGCGCCGCCCGTCGCTGCGCACGGCAATGAAGCCCGGTTTTTGTCGGTCGATCAGATGCGGCCAGACGCCAGCATCGCTGGCGATGCCCGGCACGACGGAGACCGGCATCCAGGCGGCCGGTTGGGCTACGGCGGTGGTGAAATATCCGCCGGCGCTTTCCGCCAGCCGGATACCGTCGCCAGTGTTTCCGGGGGCGGCGGGATTGCGATGCGTAAGTCGGGACGCGGCGGCGGGAAATGTTGCCGTGCGGCGCTCAGGGTCATTGGCAAAACCACCACAGGCGAGGACGACACCGCGACGCGCGCGGACTTTCACTGGTCCGTCCGGAGTCTGGACTTCAGCGCCACGCACTGCGCCATCCTCGATGAGGAGGCGGGTGATGGGGGAGGACACCCAGATCGGCGTGTCCATGTCGAACAGGCTGCGGGCCAGCCGGGCGATGAGTGCGCGGCCATGCACGAGGTTTTGTGCCTCGCCGTGCCGCAGCATGTCCCAGAAATGGCGGCTAAGTTTTTTCGCGACATAGACAAGCGCATTGAGGGACCGGCCCGCATTCATGAAGCGGATCATTTCGACGCGGGAGCCGATCGCGAAGCCGAAGAACAAGGTCTGCGGCAGTTGGTTCTTGAGTTGCTTGATATGCGGCCCCATCGCTTTGGCGTCGAAGTCGAGCGTCCCGAGCGATCGCACCGCGGAGGAATGCGGGCTTTCCGAATGATAATCCGGATAGTTCATTCCGTAGAAACGGACCTGGCTGTGCTCCTCCAGGAAATCGACCATGCGCGGCGCGGCATCGAGGAAAGCCTCGACGCGATCCGGCTCGGCATAATTGCCGGCCTCGCCGAGAATATAGGCGCGGGCATTGTCTCGGTTGTCGGTGAGGCCGGTCTCGCGCTGGATGGTGGGGGAGTGCCGATTGCCCGGCGCCCAGAGCACCCCCCCGGAAGCCGCCGTGGTCCCGCCGAACTTCGTGTCTTTCTCGACCACCAGTACGTCGAGCCCGGCGCGGCGCGCGGTCACAGCGGCGGTCAGCCCGGCGGCACCGGTTCCGGCGACGAGAACATCGACGATCAGTTCCTTAGGCTGTGTGGACGGAATCCCTGAGATGTGATTCTGACGGATTCCCGAATCGGGTTTTGTTCGAATCACTGCGTGACCGGTATCAGGGGGCCGGACATGCTGACGGGAATGAAGGAGCGCGATT
>CANJOG010000145.1 GCA_947475475.1 Acetobacteraceae bacterium | reverse complement strand
GGACCGATGGAGCGGGAAACCAGCTCGGTCGAGTAGCCACCGGCGGCCGAGAGATCGAGCGCGGTGATGCCGGGGCGGATGCCGATGAAGGCAAGCATATCCGCAGGCTTGCGGCGAATATCGTTGGTGCGGTCCGCCGCGCTGCGCTCCGGGGCGGCGAGGATGGCGGCGATCCGCTCCGGCGAGTTGGGCGCCTGCGCCGATGACGGGACGTGGGTCGCCGCGAGTGCAGCAAGGGCAAGCAGTGCGGCGGCGAGTGTCCGGCCTGGTGTCATGGTGTCCTCCCGTTTTGCTGGAAGTTTAGCATCGAAACGAGCCGGCGGATATGTGGGGGGGTGTCGGTGACCCGCCTTCCAACATTGGCCGTATGGTGGGTTGATGCCTACCCTACGAGGTCAGGGTTTGCGTGTGAGCTGCCAGTAAAGCGGGTGCCGCCCCGCCGCGAAGGCCTTGGCTTCGTAACGGGTGGGAGGCCAGCCATCGGGGCGCACCGTGGCGGGTGGTGTCACGTGAAACAGCGTCTGCGCGGCAAGCACGTCACGCACCCAGTCCTGATAGGTCGGGTCGTCGCTGGCGATGCGCCAGAAGGCGCCGGGCTTGAGGACGCGGGCGAGGTTTCCCAGCGTTTCGGGATGCACGAAGCGGCGCTTGGCGTGGCGGGATTTCGGCCAGGGGTCGGGGAACATCAGGAACAGACCGTCAAGGCATTCATCCGGAAGACCGGCGAGCAGGTGGCGGGCATCCTCGGTCCAGAGGCGGAGATTGCCTGGGACCGGCGCGCTCTCCTCCCCGCCCTCGGGGACCAGGGCGGAGAGCAGCGAACAGATGCCGTTATCGAACACCTCGCAGGCGATCAGGCCGGTGTCGGGGTTGGCCTCGGCCAGGGCACGGGCGTGTTCGCCACCGCCGAAGCCGACTTCCAGCCAGAGGCTCGATGGACGCACCGCGAAGGCGGATTTCGGATCGGCGAAGTGTTCCTCCCGCACGGCCAGGCGCGGCAGGGTGGCCTCCAGCAGCAGATGCTGGCGCGGGCGCAGCGCATGACCACGGGCGCGGCCATAGAGACGGTCCGGCTGCGGCTTGACCTTGGGGGCAGGCGGGGAGTCGGAAGTCTCGGTCATAACTGGCCCAGAAAAGCCGACAGCCCAGGAGCGGTTCGGTGAACCGTTCCTGGGCTGCTGGGGAAAGAAAGTCTTAGCGGCCGAAAGCGGACTTGAGCGAGCCGACGAGGTCGGTCTTTTCCCAGGTGAAGGTGTTCTTGTCCGGATCCGGGGTGCGGCCGAAATGGCCATAGGCGGAGGTCACCGCATAGATCGGGCGGTTCAGATGCAGATGCTCGCGGATGCCGCGCGGCGAGAGGTTCACCAGTTCACGCAGCACGCGCTCCAGCTTGGTCTCCTCGATGTCGCGGCCGGTGCCGTGCAGATCGACATAGACCGAGAGCGGATGCGAGACGCCAATGGCATAGCTGATTTGCAGCGTGCAACGCTCGGCGAGGCCGGCGGCGACCACGTTCTTGGCGAGGTAGCGGCAGACATAGGCGGCCGAACGATCAACCTTGGTCGGGTCCTTGCCGGAGAAGGCGCCGCCGCCATGCGGGGCGGCACCGCCGTAGGTGTCCACGATGATCTTGCGCCCGGTGAGGCCGCAATCGCCGTCCGGGCCGCCGATGACGAAGGTGCCGGTCGGGTTCACGTAGAGTTCATTGTCGGGCGGCATCCAGCCGGACGGCAGCGCGTCCAGCACGATCGGGCGGATGAGGTCCTTGATCTGCGCCTGGTCCAGCCCGGCATCGTGCTGGGTGGAGACGACGACGCTGGTCGCGCCGACCGGCTTGCCATCGACATAGCGCAGCGTGACCTGGCTCTTGGCGTCCGGCTGAAGACCCTTCACGCGGACATCACCGGCGCGGCGCATTTCGGAAATGCGGCGCAGGATCAGGTGCGAGTAGTAGATCGGCGCCGGCATCAGGGCGTCCGTCTCGGTGCAGGCATAGCCGAACATGATTCCCTGGTCGCCGGCGCCTTCGTCCTTGTTGTTGGCGGCATCGACGCCGACGGCGATGTCGGCGGACTGGGCGTGCAGGTGGCACTCGACGGTGGCGTTCTTCCAGTGGAAGCCTTCCTGCTCGTAGCCAATATCGTGCACGGCCAGGCGGGCGAGGTGGGAGAGGTATTCCGCCGTCACCGTCTCCGGCCCGCGCACTTCGCCGGCCAGCACGATGCGGTTGGTCGTCACCAGCGTCTCGCAGGCCACGCGCGCATAGGGATCGGCTGCCAGGAAGGCGTCCACCACGGTGTCACTGATCCGATCCGCGACCTTGTCGGGATGGCCTTCGGAGACCGATTCAGACGTGAACAAGTACTCGCCCTTATCGCGCATTGTGCTTCCTCATGTCGGGCGCGCGTGATGCGCGCAGAATCAGTGGATTCCGGGCCTGTGCCGGGGCGGTCGCTGTGTGGCGGAAACGCCTGATATGGTCAAGCCAAAGCTCAGCCGCCGGTGAGGCCGAGGACGTCCATCATGGAATAGAGACCGGGTCCGCGCTGGCGCACCCAAAGTCCGGCGCGGACGGCACCAGTGGCAAAAACCCGGCGGTCGAAGGCCTGATGGGAGATGGAGATATGCTCGGTGGCGCCGGCAAAGAGCAATGTATGGTCGCCGACCACCTGGCCGCCGCGCAGGGCGGCAAACCCGATTGCCCCGGCGGCGCGGGCGCCGGTATGCCCGTCCCGCCCGCTCTGCATGACGTCGTCGAGCTTTACGCCGCGCCCGGCGGCGACGGCGCGGCCCATGCCGAGGGCCGTGCCGGAGGGAGCATCGACCTTCTGGCGGTGATGCATTTCGACGATCTCGGCATCATAGGCATCGGCCGGCAGGGCGGCGGCCATGCGCTCGGCGAGTGCCATGACGAGGTTCACGCCGGGGGAGTAATTTGGCGCGTACATGACCGGGATGGATTTGGCGGTGGCGGCCACGGCCTGCTCATCTTCGGCGGACAGGCCGGTGGTGCCGATGACCCAAGCTGCCTGCTTGGCCGCCAGGGCGGCGGCGTGCGGGCGGGCAGTGCTCGCATGGGTGAAGTCGATCACCACATCGCTAGCCGCCGCCAGGGCAGCAATATCGGCGAAGAGGGTGACCCCCTCGGGAACATCCGCGCCCGGGCGGTCGATCCCGCCGGCGAGGATGGCGCCGGCGGCGCGCGTCTCCTCGACCAGCATGCGGCCCATTCGTCCGGCGACGCCGGCAATTCCAATTCGTAGTCTCATCGGCCACTCCGCGCGCCAGCATGGCCCCAGCAGCGGCGCGATCGCCATGGCCGGGAGGCATGCCCAGGATTGAGGACGCGGATCATAGGCGATGCGGGCGCCGGGGCAAAAGCCGGGTCAGGCGACCGCGGCGACGGCCACATCACGCTGACGACTGGACGAGACTGAAAATATGCTCATAGGCGGCAAGCGCCTTGGCATGGGCCGCCGCCTTGGCTGCTTCGGGATTGATGGCAGGCTCGCCCGGCTGGCATGCCGCAGCCTCCAGCGGCGAGGGGGCTGGCGTGGGCGCCTCGTCGGCAAGGCCGATTCCCGCCAACACGTCATGCGCGATTTTGTCCGGCGAGATGTCGAGCACCGATTGCATCGCATTGCTGGCCGCCGAGATCAGCACGCCGAACACGCCACCCGTCAGCCCGCCCATGACCAGCGAGCCGACGACGCGCAACGGCTCGGCCAGGGTATCGCCGGTGATGGCCCGGTAGATTGTGCCGACCACAGGTAAATGTTGCAGGGGGTTCAGCGCGCGCAGGAACTCGCCAAAGCTCGGCGTGTCATCCTCCGACACGGCAGAGGCCGGATTTGGCGCGGAGGCAGCGTCTGGGGCAGGCGCGGTAACCGTGACGGAAAGCCGGTCCATGGGGGGATTCCAGAGTGATCCCCGCCACGTCGCACTAAGTGTGCCAGTAAAGCCCCCCACCCCGCGCGCGGCGCGGGGCTAGCCGTTCAGTCTTTCGAACTGCTGGAATCGCCGCCGAAGAATTCGCGCACCTTGGCGAAGAAGCCCTCGGATTCCGGGCTGCCCTTCTGGCCCTCGGCCCCCTCGGACTCAAATTCCTCCAGCAACTCGCGCTGCCGGCGGGTGAGGTTCTGCGGGGTCTCGACGGCGACCTGGATGAACATGTCGCCGCGCGCTGCACTACGCAGGACGGAGAAGCCCTTGCCGCGCAGGCGGAACTGCTCGCCCGTCTGGGTGCCGGCGGGGATTTTCACCCGGGCGCGGCTGCCGTCGATCACCGGCACTTCGACATCGCCGCCAAGGGCTGCCTGGGTCATGCGCAGTGGCACGCGGCAATAGATATTCGCCCCTTCGCGCTGGAACATCTCGTGCGGGCGGATGGCGACATGGACGTAGAGATCGCCCGTGGGTGCGCCCGCCGCCCCGGCCTCGCCCTCACCGGCCAGGCGGATGCGGGTGCCGTCCTCGACGCCGGCGGGGATGGCGACCTGGAGGGTCCGCTCGCGCTGCACCGTGCACTGGCCATGGCAGACCTTGCAGGGATTGCGAATGACGCGGCCCTGGCCCTGGCATGTCGGGCAAGTGCGCTCGATGACGAAAAAGCCCTGCTGGGCACGGACTTTTCCCTGGCCCTGGCAGGTCGAGCAGGTGTTCTGCTCGGCCTTGCCGCCTTCCGAGCCGGAGCCTTTGCAGGCATCGCAGGCAATGCGGGTGGGCACACGGATGGTGGATTTGGTGCCGGCAAAAACATCGGCGAGATCGACCTCAACCTGCACGCGCAGATCGGCGCCGGCGCGCGGGCCACGTCCGCCCCTTCCACCGCCAGCGAAGTCGCCGAACATCTGATTGAAGATATCGCCCAGACCGCCGCCACCGCCGAAATCGAAGCCGCCGGCACCACCGCCGCCGCCATTCTCAAAGGCGCCATGACCGAAGCGGTCATAGGCGGCGCGCTTCTGCTCGTCCTTGAGAATGTCGTAGGCCTCGCTGACTTCCTTGAACTTGGCTTCAGCGGTCTTGTCGTTTGGATTGCGGTCCGGATGGAACTGCATGGCCATCTTGCGGTACGCCTTCTTCAGGTCGTCCGCGCTGGCATCCCGGGCGACCCCGAGCGTGGTGTAGTAATCCTGCTTCGACATCTGAGCCCTGCGCCGCTCGCGCGTTGAATGAGATCAACCGCGACGATTCTGCAAACCGGAAATTAAACCAAGTGGTGATTACGAATGACGCCCGGCTTCGCTTGAAGCGCGGGCGTCACACGTTATCGCATCAGCAGCAAGAGGAATTACTTCTTCTTGTTCTTGTCATCGACTTCCTCGAACTCGGCATCGACGACCTTGTCGTCACCCGCCTTGCCCGTGGGGGCCTCGCCGCCAGCCTGGGCAGCTTCCTGCTCGGCCTTGTACATCTGCTCGCCGATCTTCATCGCCGCCTGGCTCAGACGCTCGGACGCGGATTTCAGCGCCTCGTCATCGGAGCCTTCGAGTGCGGAGCGGACAGCGGCGATGGCGGCTTCGGCCTCGCCCTTGTCCTGGGCGGAAATCTTCCCCTCATGCTCGGAGAGGTTCTTCTCGACCTGATGGATCAGCGCCTCGGCGTGGTTCTTCTGCTCGATGAACGCGCGCTTCTTCTTGTCGGCTTCGGCATTCGCCTCGGCTTCCTTGACCATGCGCTGGATATCGGCTTCAGACAGGCCGCCCGAGGCCTGGATGCGGATCTGCTGCTCCTTGCCAGTGGCCTTGTCCTTCGCCTGGACGGCGACAATGCCGTTGGCG